>JAISPL010000001.1 GCA_031274925.1 Syntrophobacterales bacterium
CCCCATCGAAGCCACCCCCCGCGTCGTTTCTAAACACCCGGGGGCGGGGGGGGGGGGGGGGCCGAAAATCATGCGGCAAAGGCAGCGCAAAAACTCTGTACGAACGTGACGCCGCGCTATCGCGCGAACAAAAAAACGTTGGTATGCCTGGTGGGGATAAAGGCGCTGGTATGCTGGGGGGCAAGGAAACAGCGCCCGGCACAGGGCAGCGGCCAACATCACCGCCAGTAAAGAAAAACACACACTTCTACGGCAGCGTGAAAATTGACGTCAATAAACTTGGTGCTACGGCAGGGACAATTAACACTGAAGTCTTGCAGCATTTGAACAAGCTGGCAGGCGTACAGATTGACATTACTCTTGAGCGTTCCCGATGGTGTACCTGATGATATGGCGCGTACAATACGTGAGAACTGCAAGGTGTTGAAATTCGATAACAGCGATTTTGGAAACGAATAACGCCGTATCGCCCTTCGGGTCAACTTGGCCTTAAGCTAGCGGTAGCCCGCATTGCCAATCACCGCCGTCACCGTTTGATTTTTCACACTTCACACAAAAAATCAAGTGGAAAAACAACACGATGGAACAATCAATATGCGTAATTTTTATTACTGATATACACAGAGCGAGTTTATAGAAGCGCCCGATGAGGTGCGACGATCTGCCCGAATCCACAACTGCAGACCAAATCAGGAGGCGCAACTTCAATTCTCAGGCCTCGAAAACCTCCCTGGCTTCAGGGAAAGGCATCAGAGTCCTTTTTAGAATACCGGTGACATATGCGATGAACACGCCGTAGTTGACCATTGGTACCTCTGCCGCCTGAGTGGCCATGATTCTATGGAGCATCTCTTTACGGTTAATCATGCACGCGCCGCAATGGATGATCAATTTGTAATCCTTCACATCGGCAGGTAGTTCGTGGCCGCTGACCCATTTGAAATCAAGGGTACCGCCCACGACCTGTTCCAGCCAGCGCGGTATCTTGATGGTTCCAATATCGTCTTCTGCTCTGTGATGGGTACATGCCTCGGCGATTAGGATTTTATCGCCCGGCTTCAGGCCTTCGATTGCCTTCGCCCCTTCCGCGAGAGCCCTGAGATCTCCTTTATAACGGGCGAAAAGAATGGAAAAGGACGTCATCATCACGTCTTTTGGTGTATCTGCCGCTACCTTCAAAAATGCCTGGGAATCGGTCACCACGAGACGGGGCTTCTCTTTCAGATTCTGGAGGGCGGCTTTCAGTTCCCGCTCTTTCACCACCAAGGTGATGGCGTCATTGTCGAGAATGTCCCGGATCGTCTGAACTTGAGGGAGGATCAGCCGACCCTTTGGGGCAGCTCGGTCTATGGGCGCCACGAGGACCACCGTATCCCCCGGAGATATAAGGTCTCCCAGGATGGTATTGGGTACCCATTCTTTAGGGGCGGAGTTGATCATTGCAATCTTAAGGTCATGGATACCTTCCCCGGTAAGGGCGCTCACAGAGATCACCGGCAGGTTGAACCGCTCTTTGATCTTATCTATTGCCGCGCCAGGATGTCTGTCTGTCTTGTTTGCCACCACGATTACGGGCACGTTGCTTTCTTTTGCCTTTTGGATCACTTCCTCTTCATACTCTCCGGCTCCATCATCTGACGGATCGATTACGAGAAGAAGAAGATCCGTCTTGACGAGCACCGAGAGCGTCTTTTGAATGCGGAGCATGCCCAGATCGCCCACATCGTCGATACCTGCCGTGTCGATGAGCACCACCGGCCCGATGGGCAGTATTTCCATTGATTTGTACACAGGGTCCGTCGTGGTGCCGGGCACATCGCTTACAATCGCGATATTTTGGTTTGTGAGGGCATTGATAAGACTCGATTTCCCGACATTGCGCCTGCCGAAGATTGCGATATGCAACCTGCTTCCCCTGGGAGTTTCGTTGAGATTGGTATCTGCCATTGTTTTTCCCCCGTCTTCTTTAGTCAAGTTTACGTTCCCAGGCTACGCCAGGGGACGGGTGGGTAAGTCATAGGTTGAGAAGATGATATCCATATCTTTATTGCTGAAAAGCCCGCCTTCGACAACCATCTCCCTGACCTTCTTTTCTTTCTTTAGTCCGCTGCTTTTTTTGCAATGCGGGCCGCCCTGTCATAATCCGGGCATAGGAGGAATGCCGACCAGGCGAAAATGTTTTTCTTTCAGCATCACACCCAAGCACTCTGTGTTCTAAAGCGGGAGCGTTTGTTCCTTGCCGCGTGAATCTCATAATATACATTTCTTGGGACGTTAAGAGGTTCCAAAAATACTTTTCCTCGTATTCCATAATCCCCGCCAACCAAAGTGTATACTTGTTTTTCTTTCTTTTCAAGGGAGAAGGAACAGGTTGCTTCTTTTCCAGGAGGGGAACTCCTGTGTATTCACGTTAATCATTTTTTCTTTGATAAGAGAAATATTTATCGATAAGGTGAGATTCCTTTATAGAAGATATCTGATGCTTCCGACGCCGATGAAAAGAAAATGGGTAAGGTATGTAGTAAGGTTGCCAAAAAAGGAAAAAAGAGGGGATCAGGAGTTCCTGATCCCCTCTTCAATTATTCGCCGCAACTTCTTAGTGCACTTCCCTTGCTTTGTATTTTGTGTGCAGCAGATGATGTGATTTTTCACCTAGAGGATTTTTAAGATATTCTTCATAAACCCTTGTTACAGAAGGATTCTCGTGAGATTTTCTTTTTGGCATCCCCCTGTCCTCTGCATAAAGGGCCTCGGCCCTTGCTGTTCTGATTTCACTGTTCACAGGTATTGGCTGGCCGCCGCCGCCGACGCATCCGCCTGGACAGGCCATGACCTCTATAAAATGGTAGTTCGCTTCACCTTTCTTCAATCTTTCCATGAGTTTCCGCGCATTGCCAAGTCCGTGGGCCACGGCTACTTTTACATCACCCACTCCTTCAATAGGCACCGTCGCCTCTTTGATTCCTTTAAGGCCTCTTACGCCGTGGAAATCAAGGTCTGCTAGTGTTTTTCCGGTGAGCACTTCGTAAGCCGTTCGCAGGGCTGCCTCCATAACGCCGCCTGTGGCCCCAAAGATCGTGCCTGCGCCTGTGTATTCACCCATTGGCGCGTCATACTCCCCATCGGGAAGATTGTTGAAATCTATACCAGCCTCCCTGATCATACGGGCCAGTTCCCTCGTGGTGAGCACAAAGTCTACATCCTTATACCCGCTGTCGGTCATTTCGGGCCGCTCACATTCGAATTTCTTCGCCGTGCATGGCATGACGGAGACGACCACCATATCCTTTGGATTGAGTCCTTCTTTTTCGGCAAAATACGTTTTGGCTAAGGCGCCCAGCATCTGCTGTGGGGATTTACAGGTAGACAGGTGAGGCAGCAGGCTGGGATAAAAATGTTCGATAAATTTGATCCACCCTGGGCTGCAACTCGTAATTATCGGGAGGGTCCCGCTTTCCTTGATCCGCTTGATCAGCTCATTGCCTTCTTCAATGATGGTCAGGTCGGCAGTGAAATTCGTGTCGAATATGCGGTCGAAGCCTAACCTGCGAACAGCGGACAGCATCTTTCCTGTCACAAGCGTCCCTGCAGGATATCCGAACTCCTCGCCCAAGGCCGCCCGTACTGCTGGGGCTTCCTGGACGACCACGAATTTCGTAGGGTCAGCCAAGGCTTCCCATACTCCCTCTATACTCGACTTTTCCGTAATGGCGCCCACCGGGCATACAAGAGAACACTGGCCGCAATTCGCGCAGGCCACGTCATTGATGCTCGCGTCAAAGGCAGGCGCGACTTTTGATTCAAAACCTCTGCCTTGAGCGAACAACGCCGTTACAGTCTGGACATTCTGGCACACGGTCACACACCGGCGGCAGAGTATGCATTTATTCTGGTTCCTCCTGAGAGAGGGGGAACCTTCATCGATGCCGCCCTTGCTCATCTGGCCCGTGAACCTTACCTCACGGATGCCAAGTTCTGAAGCTATCTTTTGAAGTTCGCAATTGAGGTTACGGTCACACGTCAGACAGTCCATGGGATGATTGGAAAGAAGCATCTCAACGGCGAACTTTCTCGCCTTCCTTACCCGCGCTGTAGTGGTGTGCACAACGAGTCCTTCCGATGCGGGAAAGACACAGGATGCCTGCAGGGCACGATTTCCCTCCACCTCCACAAGGCATACGCGACATGCGCCTATGGCCTGTACTTCATCAAGATAGCAGAGTGTGGGGATATGTATTTTGGCTTTCCGGGCGGCCTGAAGAATCGTGGCGCCCTGTTCGACCTCTACCTTCTGGCCGTCTATAGTTAAGTTTATCATATGTGGTCACGCTCCTTTATCTTAATTTGAAGATTGCTCTTCCTGTCTCAGGTAGCAGTGCAGGCATCTTTTAGCCTCTTCCACCGCAGACTTAGACGGGTAGGGGAGCACAACTTCCTTGAAATTCTTATACCTTTCAGAAAGGGGAACGGTCTGGGTTTCCAGCCTCTCACGCTCGTTCTGATATTCTTCCTCGTTGTAAGATACGACCAGGTTGACCAGCTTTTCCCTGAAGGTGTCTTTCAGGAGACCGTCACCCCCGAGATACTTGTCAATAGCCATGGCCGCTTTCTTTCCGTCGCCTATGGCTTCTACCACCGTGGCAGGCCCCCTTACCACATCGCCCGCCGCGAAGACGCCGTCTTTCGAGGTAGCGAGAGTTTTCATATCTTTTACGTCAATCGTTCCGGAGCCGCTTACTGCCACCCCGTCACCATTTATGTAAGAAAGATCTGGAGTCTGTCCGATGGCGGCAACCACGACGTCAACATCAAGCGTGAATTCCGAGCCGACTATAGGCGTCGGTGTTCTGCGTCCGCTCTTGTCAAATTTTCCGAGGGTCATGCGAACACACTCAATCCCGGATACTTTACCGTTCTTCATTACGAGGCTCTTGGGAGCCACAAGGGTGTGAATTTTTACACCCTCATGCTCGGCTTCTTCTATTTCTTCTTCATAAGCGGGCATACCTTCCTTGTCTCTGCGGTAGAGTATGAAGACGTCCGTGGCGCCGAGCCTGAGCGCCGACCGTGCCGCGTCTATCGCGACGTTTCCGCCTCCTACTACCGCCACACGCCCTTCAACCTTTACCGGTTTCTTGAGGTTGAGATTGCGCAGGAACGTGGCGCCGTCAATCACGCCTTCGCCGTCGTCACCTGGTAACCCGAGTTTTTGCCCTTTGTGGGCACCAGTTGCCATAAGAACAGCCCCGTATCCGTCAGCTAGAAGTTTCTCAATTGTGATGTCTTTGCCAATGGCGGTATTGTACTTGATCTCAACACCCAAGTCGGTGATTGTTTTTACCTCGGCATTGAGGATTTCTTTCGGGAGACGGTATTCAGGAATACCTACGGCCAGCATGCCGCCAGGTACTGGCAGAGACTCGAAAACCGTGACCTTGTATCCTTTGGTCGCCAGATAGTAGGCCGCAGTGAGGCCGGCCGGTCCGCTTCCTATGATTGCAACTTTCCCGTCCCTTGATTCTTCCAGTTTGGGACGATAGGGAGCAAAAGAATTCATGTCTAAATCTGCAGCAAAACGCTTCAGAGAGCAGATTGCTACCGGCTCATCGACCTGTTGCCTGCGGCATTTCGTTTCGCAAGGATGCACACAGACCCGGCCGCACACTGCCGGGAAGGGATTCCCCTCTTTAATAACCGCAATGGCGTCCTCGAATCTTCCTTCGCTTAGGAGCGTCACGTAGCCCCATGCGTTCTGGTCAGCAGGACAGGCGTTCTGGCAGGGAGCGTCAAATAGGGCAGAACATACTCCTGCCTGACAATGTTTATCTCGTATGTGTTCTTCATACTCATGTTTGAAGAACCGCAGGGTCGATAGGACCGGATTTGGTGCGGTCTGCCCTAGGCCGCAAAGCGCAGAGTCCTTGATCCTTTCGGAAAGTTCTATCAGTTTGTCTATATCGCCTTCCTCGCCGCTACCGCGGACGATACGGTTCAGGATCTCAAGCATACGCTTTGTTCCTATGCGGCAGGGAGGGCACTTGCCGCAGGATTCATCTTGAATAAAGTCAACGAAGAATCTAGCGAAGTCGACCATACAGGTATCCTCGTCGGCAACGATGAGGCCGCCTGAACCGACAATGGCGCCCAGTTCCTGGACAGATTCATAATCAATAGGTACATTCAGGTGCTGTACGGGAATACATCCGCCAGACGGTCCGCCCAGCTGGGCAGCCTTGAATTTTTTCTTGCCCTTTATGCCGCCTCCAATGTCGAAGACAAGCTCTCCCAGACTTGTACCCATGGGCACTTCCACCAGGCCGGTATTATTTACGTTTCCTGCAAGGGCAAACACCTTGGTGCCCTTGCTCTTTTCCGTGCCGAAACTTGCGTACCAGTCGGCACCTCTGTTGATGATTGCAGGGATATTCGCGTATGTCTCCACGTTATTGAGGAGGGTAGGGACATTGAAAAGACCACGCACTGCCGGGAAAGGCGGCCGTGGTCTTGGCTCTCCCCTTTTTCCTTCAATGGAGAACATGAGTGCGGTTTCCTCGCCGCAGACGAAAGCTCCGGCACCGATCCGTATGTCGAGTTCGAAATCGAAGCCTGCCTCGAATATGTTCTTACCGAGGAATTTATATTCTCTTGCCTGGTTAATGGCCCATGTAAGCCTTTCGATCGCCAAGGGATATTCGGCCCTTACATACACATAGCCCTGATGAGCTCCTATAGTGTAGCCCGCGATGATCATTGCCTCAATCAAGCTGTGAGGATCGCCTTCCAGAACACTCCTGTCCATAAAAGCGCCGGGATCGCCTTCATCTGCGTTGCAGACTACATATTTGACATCTCCGAAGGACTGTTTTGCAAACTTCCATTTCATACCCGTGAGGAATCCACCTCCGCCGCGTCCACGGAGGCCTGACTGGATTACTTCCTCTACGACCTGATCCTGGGTCATGGATGTGAGTGCTTTGCCTAAAGCCTGGTAGCCGTCCCTGCCTATGTACTCCTCTATATTCAGTGGATTGATGACCCCGCAGTTCCGGAGCACGATCTTCTCCTGGTTCTTAAAAAAGGCGATACCTTTAAGGGACGGGATGACTTTCTCCGTCAAAGGTTCTTTATAAAGCAGACGTTCCACTAATCTGCCTTTTAGAAGATGCTCGGTTACTATCTCTTCCGCATCGGAAGGTTTGAGTTTCTGATAAAAGACTCCTTCAGGATAGATGAGGGCCAGAGGGCCCAGATCACAGGAACCAACGCAACCGGTTTCAATTACTTTCACCTCTTCCTGAAGACCGTGTTCCATAATCTTGATGACAAACGCATCTCTTATTTCCCGGCAGCCCGACGATACACAAGCGGCTCCGGCGCACACTAATACATGAGCACGCACTAGCTCCATTGTAAATCCCCTCCTTACTTATATTGGTCAAGAATTTCCATAATTTTCGTCGTTTTGACCCGACCGTACACGTCATCGTCCACCAGCATTGCAGGGGCGAGGCCGCATGCGCCAATGCAACGCACTACGTCCACCGAGTAACGTCTATCATCCGTTGTTCCGCCAACCGGGGTGTTAAGTTCTTTCTCTACTTTTCCGAGCGTCTGCTGGCCGCCGCGTACATAGCAGGCGGTACCCAGGCAAACTTTCACAATGTGACGTCCTTTTGGAACCGTGGAGAAAAATGAGTAAAACGTTATTACCCCATATACTTCGTTCAATGATACGCCAAGACCTTCCGCCACTTTCTCCTGCACCTTACGCGGAAGATAACCGAAGAGATTCTGGGCCTTATGGAGCGCCATTATCAATTCCTCAGGTTTTCCGCGATGCTCGTCAATTATGACGTCAAGCCTTGGGTAAAGCTCTTCTTCGCTTAGTTGAGCGCATGTGCACTCATGGTTTGCATCGGACATGCTATTCCTCCTCTACTAAGTCAATTCGCCTGTATTTAGAAAACTTGGCGTATCTTTCCGGGTACGCTTAAAAGCGGATACCCGGTTTGTTTTTTCTCTGCACCAATATCTGTCAATCTGTTTGTTCGGATACCACCTTCCCGTCGACCGGACTTCTTTTGTAATATTGAGTATGAAGCAGGTGGTGGGATTTCTCCGAATTGGGCTTCCCGAGGTATTTCTCATAAATTTCTTTTACTGAAGGATTTTCATGAGACCTGCGGTGCGGAAGAGACTTGTCTTCCGTATAAAGCGCCTGACCTCTGCGAGCCCTCCTTGCCATGTCGCTGCCCCATGGTTGTCCCCCGCCGCCAACGCATCCGCCCGGGCAGGCCATCACTTCTATGAAGTGGTACTCACTCTTGCCGGTGGCCGCCAGTTGCTCGGATACCTTATCGAGAAGCTTTCTTGCATTCCCGAGACCGTGGGCTACTGCAACCTTCAATTTGAGACCTTCTATGTCAACCTCCGCCTCTTTGATACCAGTCATACCTCTCACCGCCACTATGTCAGGGTTTT
The DNA here is from genome assembly GCA_031274925.1 of Syntrophobacterales bacterium. Classification (NCBI taxonomy): domain Bacteria; kingdom Pseudomonadati; phylum Thermodesulfobacteriota; class Syntrophobacteria; order Syntrophobacterales; species Syntrophobacterales bacterium. The sequence goes on from JAISPL010000001.1 coordinate 8,482, forward strand.
CAAGCTCTTTTCCCGTTACGAGGAAATAGGCGCTCCTCAATGCCGCTTCCATGACGCCCCCTGTGGCGCCGAAAATAGTACCGGCACCAGTGTAGTCACCGAGAGGATCATCGGCCGGTTCATTGGGCATGTCATTAAGGTCAATGCCTGCTTCCTTCAACATCCTAGCCATCTCTCTTGTGGTGAGCACATAGTCTACATCCTGATATCCGCTCGTCCGCATCTCCGGACGCTGGCATTCAAATTTTTTGGCAGTGCATGGCATAATTGAGATGGAGACTATTTTCTCCGGTGAGATCCCTTTCAGTTCGGCATAGTACGTCTTGGAGAGTGTCCCGAACATCTGCTGGGGAGACTTCGCCGTTGACGTATGTTTTGTTAAGTGAGGGTAGAAAGTCTCAAAGAACTTCACCCAGCCTGGAGAGCATGAGGTGATCAAGGGCAGATCCTTATCCCCAGTGATCCTGCCCACCGCTTCCGTGCCTTCCTCCAATATGGTAAGGTCAGCGGTGAAATTCGTGTCAAATACTGCATCAAATTTCAGCCGCCGCAGTGCGGCATGCATCTTGCCGGCCACAAGAGTCCCAGGTTCCATCCCGAATTCCTCGCCTAACATGGCCCGTACAGCCGGCGCTTCCTGAACGACCACGTGTTTGTCGGGATCGTTAAGAGCCTGCCATACTTCATCCACATGGCTCTTTTCGTAGAGCGCTCCTACCGGGCAGAACACGGTACACTGGCCGCAGTTCACGCAGGCACTGTTGCCCATACCCTCGTTGAAAGCATCTGTGATCTGTGTCTCGAATCCCCTCTGGTCAAGGGTGAGGGCATTCACGGTCTGGATATTGGAGCATATTTGTAAACACCTGCCGCAGAGGATACATTTATTGGGATCTCTGACGATGGAAGGACTTGTTGTGTCTATTGGCCGTTTTTGTTCGAGGCGAGGGTAAGCCAGCATGTCTATGCCGACCAGATTTGCCACGTTCTGCAATTCGCAAGCCTGATTCTTTATACAAGTGAGGCAATCCATATCATGGTTCGAAAGGATGAGCTCCACAATCTCTTTTCTGGCCATCCTCACTTTTGCTGTATTGGTATGGACCTTCCATCTCCTTTCAAGCCGGGTCATACATGCCCTCTTCATTGCGGGAAGACCTTCTATCTCGACCACACAGAGCCCGCACGAGCCTTCCGGCACTAAATCGGGATTGTGGCAGAGGGTAGGGATGTTGAAACCAGCCTTCCTTGCGGCTTCAAGGATGGTCGTCCCTTCTTCAACCTCGACATCTATATTGTTGATCGTTGCTTTTATTATCATTGGTCTTTATAACCTCCTCATTGCACGTGATGACGCAAAAACCTTCTCATTGAACCTGGGTGAGTATTTCATTCTTGAAATACTTCAACGCGCTCGATACAGGGAGATAGAGCGATTGTCCCAGCGGACAGAAGGACGTATCTTTCATCACTTCGGAGATTCTTAACAGTCCGTCGACATCATCTTTATTTGCGCTGGATGAGGTCACGCGGTCAATGATCTCCACCAAGCGGGCCGTCCCGAGACGGCAGGGAACGCAGTGGCCGCAGGATTCATGCTTGAAAAAGCGCAGAACACTCTTAAGTATATCCACAATGTTCGTATCCTCATCCATAACCAGTATCGCTCCGGAGCCGAGGGCTGCAGAGTATTCCTTCAAGTTTATGAAATCCATCTTCACGTCGAGCATATCGGGCCCAAGAAATGCGCCTGCGGCTCCTCCAACCAGAGCGCCCTTGAATTTCTTCCCACCTCGGATCCCACCGCCGTATTCGAATATGATATCTTTCAGGGTGGTGCCCATCTCTACTTCAATGAGCCCCGGCGTAGCCACATGGCCGAGTATGGTATAAACTTTTGTTCCGGGACACTTCTCTGTACCGTATTTCTTAAAATTTTCCGCACCGTTCAGTATGATCTCCGGTATATTGGACAGGGTTTCCACGTTGTTCACAACGGTTGGTTTACCCCAGAGGCCGGATGTTATCGGATAAGGAGGCTTGTTCCTCGGATGACCTCTCTTCCCCTCTATGGATTCAATGAGGGCTGTCTCCTCACCGCATACGTACGCTCCAGCGCCCTTCATCACCGCTATGTCGAAGCTGAAGGTGCTGTCGAATATATTGTTGCCGAGAATCCCATATTTTCTCGCGTCGGCGATGGCCTTTTCGAGGCGTTCGATGGAGAGGCCGTATTCTCCGCGGATATAGACATACCCTTTGGTGGCTCCCACCGAATAACCTCCGATGATCATGCCTTCTATGAGCTTATGAGGATCGCCCTCAAGAATGAGCCGATCCTTGAATGTTCCCGGTTCCCCCTCGTCGGCGTTACACACAAGATATTTTTCGGGATTTTTAACATTTATGGCAAATTCCCACTTGAGGCCGGTGGGAAACGCAGCCCCGCCCCTGCCTGTCAACCCGGCATGTTTTACTTCGGAGACGATATCTTCAGGTTTCATTGTGGTAAGGGCTTTAGCTGCAGCTTCGTAGGTGCCTGCGGCAATTGCTTCTTCTATACTCTCCGGGTTTATGATCCCACAATTCTTGAGGACTATGCGGGGTTGTTCCTTCAGAAGCCCGGTCTTTTCTTTTCTTATCACAGTGCGTTTCGGCGCCTCGGCAAGTACCAGCCGGGCAACCTGTCGTCCTTTGAGCAAGTGCTCTTCGACTAACTCGTGTACATCTTGTGGGGTCACGTTGGCATAATAGATACCTTCCGGGTAGACGACCAATACAACCCCCTGGCCCTCCACGCCCACGCTACCCGTCTCCAGTACGGCGATTTCCTGAGAAAGCCCCTGTGCCGCTATCTCTTTTATCAGCGCTTCTTCAACTGCCCGGGCACCAGCAATGACCGTGTTGGCGTCCATGCTGATAAGTACATGATTTCTCACCATATTCATAGGCTGTTTCTCCTCTCCTCCAAAATGGTGTCAACCTTTTCGGGCGTAAGTTTACCAATGGTCTCGCCATTCATCATCAAAGCAGGCGCCACGCCGCATACCCCGAGACAGCTTGTGAGCTCAAGGGTAAAGGCGCCGTCGGGAGTCGTCTCCCCGACTTCAATATTGAGTTTCTTTTTTAAGTAGTCAAGAAGTGATTCCGAACCCATCAGACAGCAGGGAGGGGATTCACAAAGTCGTATGATGTAACGGCCGCGAGGTTTCAAGCTGAACATGGTGTAAAATGTGGTAACCCCGTGTACAAAACTATAGGGCAATTTAAGATAGTCGGCGCAGACTTTTATATCTTCCTTTGCGATGTAATGCTGTTCATTGTTATCCTGAAGTTCGTGAAGGATATAAAGTATATTGTCCGCCTTAGGTTCAAATTTTTTGAGTATAGCTTCTCTATACAAGATTATGCCCCCTTACTTCGCTTCGATAACGTAATCCAATACAGGCTTATTACTCACAAGATGTTCTGCGACGATTTTTTTTGCCTTTTCCTTGTCGATGTTGCCATACACGACCGCTGGTTTTCCTTCTTCAAGGATCTCAATCATTGGTTCCTGGGAAGCCAGCCCTTTCTCACCCGTCTGAGTAACGACGACGTCGAGAAGATTTCTGTTGCCTATTTCTTCTACAAACGTTTTCAATACTTCTCGCGCCCCGGCGGCAATACCGCTCGTACCCATACCCACAACCACCTTGATGCGGGTCTTCTTTTGTCGCAACTCAATGTTTTTTTCCGCATTTTCTCTTATTTTCCGAAGTTCTTCTAAATTCATGACGCCTCCCATTTGCGTGTGCTAATTTATATACAACACACATTAATTTTATATAAATTGCAGCTTTTCGTCAAGAAATTCTGTTAAAAATTTCACAATCTCGGGATGATTGATAGGTACAGCGCCGATCAACTCCCTAATTTCTCTTGTATGCAGGGAAAACGTTTGTCCGTCAACACTGTAAAAAAAAGAAAAATCCACTTCTTGATTTCCCATGATTAGGACCAAAATTGTTTCCTTCAGGTTACCCAAAGGGGGCAAGTCAGGGTGGTCAAGCTGAAACGAAACAGAAATATCGACCCCTTCGCCCGACTTGCTTGTCAAGCTAAACTTTCCTCCGCAGGTCTCTGCGGTCCCCTTCAAAAGAGGAATACCAAGCCCCACTTTTTTCCCCTTCTTCGTAGAAAAAAAGGGGTCAATCACTTTCTTCACCATCTCTTCGTTCATACCCCTCCCATCATCTTTAAAGGCTATGGATAGGAGGTTATTTTTTCGGTCCTTACTAATGGCAATGGCTACATGCGTGGCTCCGGCGGTGACGGCATTTGCCGCGATATCCATGATGTGGGCGCAAATCTCCTCCATCATGGATGAATCTCCATATTGTCGCGGTGTGTGGCAGGAAACCTGATAAATGTCTCTATATATAACCTCATATAATTTTGTACGCAGACTCTTCAACTGGAACAAGCAACATTTTTACGGTGCTTATTATAGTAATATTCATACCACTATAGATGTCCGTAGAAGAACTTGTACATTTTTAATTATGTGACATTTTCTCTGTCGGGTGGCAACGATCCAACATGTATGGATATTATAAAATATATCTAAAAATTATTCCACTTAATGCGCTATAAGGTTCACAGAATGATCGGGATCCTAAGGATTCCTGTGCCCCAAGTCTTCCATGGCTTCCACTATGGTTTCGAAGCGCACCTCAGTCAGGTTCAGCGAGGTCCTTCGTTTTCCTATATCGGACAGGTAATGGGCGTCCGAAAAAGTAAGGAAGGGCATGTTCTTGTTCATTATAAAAGGCAACAGTTCCGGAATCCTTTCCCTGTCGCGAATTTCCACGGCATCTACTGCGAGGTTCTCCGGTATGTAGCCCAACTGACTTATGATGCTGAATGTAGGATTGTCTATATGTGATGGAATAACTATCCCCCCCAATGATTTTATGAGGGCCACGGCATTGTCGAGGGTGATAAGAACTGAATTGAGAAGTAATTTGTCTTCAAATCGCACGATATGGTTGTCCTCATCAACAACCACTTGGTCCCCGAAGTAATCGGCTTTATTAGGAACGGAGGGCAATGACGGATATATCTGTTTTTGAAGTTCAAGGGCATTCTCGCTGGAACCGAAGATTGCCAGCAGGTGTATCTCCTCTGTGGTCTGCAATTCCATTCCGGGCAGCACGAGGAGGTTGTGCTTTTTTCCGATTTCGCGGGTATATATGGCGTTTTCCACCATGTTGTGATCGGTTATCGCAATAGCATCAAGGCCGACCTGACATGCCCTAGAGACAATGTCTCTGGGGGACATCTCCAAACTCCCGCAGGGCGAAAGGGCTGAATGGATATGAAAATCACACCAATACTTCTTCACCCATCTTCACTCTGGTTAAGTGCGTTGTAAAGGACTCCGCTTATATCGAAAGCGGAGCGACTGTCCCTCAGGATCGCGACGCCTTCCGTCTTCGCCTTCTCTATAACGGCGTTTTCTACCGTCAGATTACGGGGTATAATGACTGCACACACATCCTTGAGTTTTGCCACACCAAGGATGTTGATATGCCTCTGGACCGTGACCCACACCGCATTGGACCTCACGTTCGCGATCACGTCGGACAGGAGATCCGACGTATAGCCGGATTCAATCTCCTTGTCCAGATTTATGTTCCCTGTCAGATTCTCAAAATTAAACTTGGTAACAAGATCGCCCACGACCATGGTCTAGTTCCCTCCTTATATTTTCGACTGCCTGCTGGCAAGTCTGCTTGAGCCTGATTCCTGATGCCGAGTCTGAATAGGCGGACATTATCCTTTAGTGTCGTGTTTTGCCGAGTTGTCGGACATGGCTGGCGGCGGCTTTCTTGCCAGATCAAGGATTTCTTCGGCTAACGTCGTCAGTCTTCCCCGCAATTTTATGATACAATCGGTTTCGAAAGCGAGTCCGCGGACGATATCTTCCGCAAGGGCACGACAACTAGGCGATCCACAGGCGCCGCAATCTAAACCCGGAAGATCCTTTGTTATTGAGTCCAATCGTTCCATTTTTATTAGTGCTCTGGATACGTCCTCATCAAGGACCATAATCGGTCGCGGCTGAATCGGCTCGCTCAGTTCAAAGGCGCTGCTCGCGTATATGCCGTGCAGCCATTCTTCATCGTAATACGGCGCAACGGCCGGATATTTCTTGACAAGGTGACGAAGTCGGACCCGTCCTACGAAGAGGTTCTGTATGTTGAGCGGCCCGCCCACGCATCCCCCGATGCATGATTGCAGTTCTATGAAATCCACATCCCGCAGCTCTCCGCGCTCAATTTCTTCCAGGAGGCTGATAACGTTGTGAATACCGCTCACCGCAAGGCTTGTGCCGAAATTAACCCCTTTTGATTCCCCGGTGACGTATCCCCAGGCCAATCCGATATTTCCTGCCTTACGGGGAGATCCATGCTTTTCGCTGCCCCGGTTCTTTCCGATCTGTTTCAGTATGTCTCTGTAGATCAATGAAACACCGATAACACCGTCAACAGAGGAGATTCCATTCGTCATAGGGTGCTTCATCTCTGTTACCTTGGCAGGACAGGGAGAGATAAAGAATGCCCCTATTTCCTCATAATCAAGACCAGTTCTTTTTGCTGTATCTTCTTTTGCAATGCGGGCAGCCATCTCCATAGGAGTCATTACAGGTAGAACCTGGCCAAGAAGATCGGGGAATCTGATCTGCATGAGGCGGAGTACGGCAGGGCAGGCAGAGGAAAAAAGAGGCCTTGTGGATCCGGTGTTTTCGAGATAACGGTGCACCACGAAACTGGCTATTTCGGCGGCGAGGGCCACCTCAAAGATATCGTCGAACCCTATGCGTGTAAACGCATCAAATATATCTTCCATCTTTGTGTCGTCGCTGAACTGCCCAAAAAAAGAGGGCGCAGGAAGGGCAATTTTATATTTGAAGCTGGATAATTTTTCCAAGGTATCCGTGATCGCTATCTTTGCGTGGTTGGGGCAGGCGCGGATGCATTCGCCGCAATCGACGCACCTTTCCTGCATAATCTTGGCTTTCCCTTCGTGAACACGGATTGCTTCGACAGGGCACCGCTTTATGCAGTTCGTGCAACCCACGCATTTGTCGTAGTCAAGTGTTACCGAATGGAAATAATCAGACATACATGGCTCCTGTTTCGGCTTTATTGCTGTCCTTTGGGTGCGAATAGAGTGTCACTTTCAGGGTTGTGCCTATGCCGGGATGCGTTTCAATATCCAACGAATCCGAGCAATGCTTAATGTTAGGCAAACCCATGCCGGCTCCAAAACCCATTTCCCTCACCTCTTCCGGGGCTGTCGAATACCCCTCCTGCATAGCCAGATCAACATCTGGAATCCCCTCGCCCTCATCACGGGCTATAACGGTTACATGGTCCGGGACTATGGTTACCTGTATTTCTCCGTGATTCGCATGGATCACTATGTTCATTGCGGCCTCATACACAATAATAGCCGCATTCCTTACAATTTCCTGTCTGAGACCCAACTGTTGCAGGGCTTTTTTTGTCTTTGATGCAGCCTCGCCGGCCATTATGAAGTCTTTGTCGTTCACCTGAAATTTGAATGCAAGACGGGGTTCATTGTCAGGGCTCACTCGATTGAACCTCTCTTGCATCCTTCAATGCCGTTGCTGAAAAGAAGCCCGGAACACTTGTAGATAAGGAACGGAGTTGAAAGAAGAGGTATTTTAGCCAGATTTACGTTATTTATGATCTCTTCCGAGGGTTTCTTTCCCCCCACGAAAATCACCCCTACTGCATCCATCACTTCTGCCGTATGGATTACGTGCTGGTTGGTAAGGGAAGTTATGAGCAAGGTATGAGAACCGGCGAACGCGAGCATCTCGCTTATGAGATCGCAGGCAAACGCGGTTTCCACTTTCCTATTCAAATGCTGCTGGCCGCAGAGCACCTCAGCATCAAGAATCTCTTGAACATCCTTTAAAGTCATAATCCAAGCCTATCTCCTCTATATTATTTCCCGTTGCTCTCATGTACCGCAAACAAAGCATTGAGCGGCGCGTCCGGGCTGCAGGCTCATAATACCCAATCTCCGGTCAGTTCCGCTCCCATTAAAACTTAGGACCGATTGACAGAAATTAAGGGTGTAATCACTTCCTAAGAATACTATACGTCGGATTGTTCTGTCCAGCGGTTATGGATCAGGGTGCTGTGGTCCGTCCGTCTTGTTGTTTTCCGCCGTCCATTCGTGCTCGTTGGCCTACTTGCGACTGTAAAATAACACCCGACTTAGACTAACCGAGACCGGGCGTTATTTTACGATTTTATCCAGATAATTTATCCATGATGTAATTGTTCAGGTATTCAATCCCGATCTCCTGCTCATTGATAATTGCTTTTACCACGTCTCCAATGGACGCCAATCCCGACAATTTTCCTTTGTTAAGAACGGGAAGGTGTCTGATGCGTTTTTCTGTCATAAGCGAAACGTACTCGTTCATCGTTGTTTCGGGCTTAACCACGCAGAGCTCTTTAGCTTGTAAAAATCTCTTTTGATGACCTTCCTTTCAATATGACTTCAATATAATTTTTCTGGCATAGTCACGTTCCGAGATGATTCCTGTCACTTCTTTGTCTTTCTCCTCCGCTACTACCAGGGCGCCTGTCTTTTTATTCTGCATCAGGTCCTGTAAACCAGGGTATCGGGCGATACGGTCCAGACTTCATTTCCCTTGTGTTGTAGTATTTGCGCCACTGTTGTATTCATGTTTCACCTCCGGAAGATTATTTTTTGTGCCGAACAGCCATGCTGTCCGCTAAGAACATCACAACATGGCAAACGTCGCACATTACAAAGTATACATATCTCCAAATAATTTCTTCATGTTTTGTTTAAAGGCGGATTCCGCGAAAATTTACATTCCCGGATATTTGCGCTATACTAAAAAAGGAAAAATTGTCACTTTTTGTCGTAATTAATATGGGAGAATAAGGAGTAAATGAAGAAATTGGAAATGTTCTTGGATCCGTCTCATGAGTTGGCCAGGAATGACCTGATAGGCCTTTTAGGCCTCCAAGACCGGGAGGCTATGGAGGAGCTGTTTCAAAGGGCATACGAGGTAAAGCTTCAGCAGGTGGGGAAAAAAGTGTATTTCAGGGGTATTATCGAGTTTAGCAACATATGCGGCAAAGACTGTTTTTATTGCGGGATAAGAAAAAGCAACCGCAATGTGGTCCGTTACCGGATGAGTGAAAAAGAGATTCTTGAGGGGGCCCGCTTCGCCTGCGAGAGCAATTACGGCTCCATAGTCCTCCAGTCGGGGGAACGTAAGGATTCCAGGTTTACTGCCTTTGTGGAGAAGACGGTGAAAGCCATAAAGGAGATGAGCGGCGGTAAACTCGGCATTACGTTGTCTCTTGGAGAGCAGGATGAAGAGACATACAGGCGCTGGTTCCAGGCTGGGGCGCACCGCTATCTCCTTAGAATTGAAACGTCCCATGAGGCGCTCTACCGCCGTCTTCATCCTAAAGATCACAGTTTCAGGAAGAGGCTCAATTGCCTGAATTTACTGAAAATGATGGGCTATCAGGTAGGAACTGGGGTCATGATAGGGCTTCCTGGACAAACTGTGGAGAATCTGGCCGATGATATTCTTTTCTTTGAGAAGATGGATGTTGCCATGATTGGGATGGGACCCTATCTGATTCATAAGGATACGCCCCTTTCCTCCGAAGTTACGGATTTCGAGACGATAAAGGATCGACAGCTCGACCTTGCCCTCAAGATGATCGCGGTTACCAGGCTCTATCTGAAAGACGTGAACATTGCATCTACCACGGCTCTTCAGGCGCTCACGCCGACAGGCCGGGAAATGGGACTCAGGGCAGGAGCCAACATCATTATGCCCAACATCACCATCACCAAATACCGGTCATCTTATCAATTGTATGACAATAAACCGTGCCTTGATGAAAATGCCACATTCTGCAGGGCATGTCTGGAGCAAAGGATCGAATCCATCGGCGAAACCATCGGATACAACGAGTGGGGCGATTCTCCTCACTTTAAAAAGAAAGAGACCGGAGAGGCGGTAGACGAGAGCGGTCACATTCAGCATTGACGACAGGACCGTCACCGGAAAGCCGGATCATACGATTCTGCAAACCATTCTCAAAAGCGGTTTCAACCTCCATACTTTTTTACTATCATCAAAAACTTACCAAAGGGCGTACCAAATATGCGTCGTTCGCATCTAAGACAGGGCGGTATTGAAGGCTCCATGCTGCGCGAGTCAGTGAAAAACGGCTATAAAACCCGCTGACCAAGGTAAAACAATACCGAAATTGTCCCATCAAAAGGCTACCCTGTATTGAAAGAAGCCATTATAAAAAGTTAAATCTTTATGATAGCAGCCCGTCGGCAGGGAACGAGGGCGGATTGACGGTTGAAGGTTCAGGAACATTCACAAATCAGGTTTGACGGTACGGGATTTATGTAAAATTATAGTGGATAGTTATGTATTGGTAACTATCCGGTATTCATGATATGGCTAGGATGTGCCCGTAAGACAGACAGGACAGTGCGTATGAAGGAATGGTATGGGAGGAGGTCTCGGTCTCGTCTTATGTCTTGTGCGAGCGTCTTCCATTCTCGGTTTTGAAGCAGCGCGAGATATTTCTGAGCGCGGGGGCGCGATAACTCCCTCAAAAAAGTCTTTGACTGTATCAAAGCTCATTTGATTTTACTCTCTGGATTGTAATTCAGAATCAGCAATTCAGTCACCTTTTTCTGCTTACTTGATCCGGCGGCCAGATAGCGCGTCTCGACCTCAAGGATCCGGAACCTCCGGAATAGCTCCCTGATCTCCGGAGTATCGTTTATCGACATGATGAACTTACCCGATATGCGAGAAAGTATGTCGGCAAGAGCACTGAAGTCGTCTCTGCCAAAGATGTCTTTTCCATAGTGATTCTCGCAATTAAAATATGGCGGGTCTATGTAGAAAAAAGTCTCGGGCTTGTTGAATCGCTCAATAATACGTTGATACGGAAGATTCTCAATGTAGACGCGACTGAGACGCAAATGAGCCATGGAGAGATCCTCTTCGATACGCAAGAGGTTCAAAGTAGGCGGCCTTGTCGTTGCGATATTAAAAGTCTGCCCCGCCACCTTCCCGCCGTAGCTGTTCCGCTGCAGATAGTAAAATCTTACAGCCCTTTGAATATCCGTAAGGGATTCCGGCGCTTCTTTCTTAAAACGTTCAAATTCATCTCTGGCTACCAAAATCCACTTAAGATACCGAATGAACTCCTCAAGGTGATTCTTGATGACTCTATACAGCGCGACAAGATCACTATTAATGTCGTTGATGATTTCGACCTTGGATTCCTCTTTCCTGAAGAGCATCCAGGCCGCACCGGCAAATACCTCGCAATAGCATGTATGCTCCGGTATTAAAGGTATAATCTTTTTGCTTAGTAGACTTTTACCGCCGAGATAGTTTATAAAACTGTTCATACGTGCCCTCCTTTTGGCTTAATCGTGCGGATGGTAGCGGGATTTCCCGTCATGCATTGCCGTGCATGGTTGGGGGAGGGCTTTACTCCTTTGACTGCTGTCCGCCGTCTATTATCAGGGCGACTCGCGCCCGGGTAATCAATTATTCGAACACAATATCCACCGTAAGAGACTCCCTACCCGCCATTACCGGGGCGGAGTCTATACTATCTCCATTTATGATTCTGGCCGTATAGGTCGCTCCATCAAAATCAGTAAAAGTGAAGTCATACTTGGCACCCTTCACAATATCCAGAAAAGCCAGAAAATTATGGTAATCAGTACTTGATATATTGCGCCAGTGGAGCCTGCGGGTATGCTCCGGATTTAACCCTTTATCATAGATGTAGAGCTTGCCGCCGTTACTGCGATCTTTAGGCTGCATATACCTGATCCTGCGGCTGTAATCGCCTGGCGAAGGGTTCCGCTGGAACTCCACGCAGGCCGTTGGGGATGAGGTTCTTTCAAACTTTATTTGAGCCATTAATATTCCCTCGCTTTGAGGTGTATCCTGTCGTTACGCATATCTCTGCCACTGCCCGGTTCGATGTTGGCTTGCTGAATTTCGCACAGCAAGTTGCCTAATTCCGTTAGCGTTATTCCGTCCGCGAACTCAAGCTCCACATTATCCAAGAACACGTCCAACTCCACAATCCGCCTCCGATCCTTGTATCTTGCGAGGTAGAAATTAGCGACCGACATAGCCATCGCGCCGTCCTGGACAAAATCAAAGACAAATAGACCGGGTTTTTCCTTTTCTCCGTAACGTTGAATGGACGTTGCGTCAGATGTTTTGTAGGTTCCACGATAGCTGTCATCGCCGCCCTTGCTGGCATTACGGTTATACTTGACCTCAATTTTGTTTATCACATCTTCCAGCGGGCTGCGCTTTATCTTGGTTAGGGTTTTGTGACTGCCGCTATCCATGGCCGTCATATCGGCGGTGATCATCTTGACTGACGTAAGCGTATCCGGCCTAACGATTAGCTCCGCCCTGGCGGCTCCGAACCGAAAATAACACCGGCATTCCCACGCCATCTTGCCTAACCACTGTTTGAGCCTGACATAAGAATCAATCACTACAGAAAACGAATACCCCGAAAATACCGCCGATAGGTTACTCGTGAAGTCCGCTACGGGCCAGCCGGTTTGAGCATTAAGAAAATGCTTTACCACATCGGCGGGACGAGAGATAAGCGCGCCTGCCGTGCCGGTGAACGTCCCTGAATTATCATCCCCATAACCATCAGCGAAAACAACGAACTTGTCGACCGCTCTGGTGGCTACAATCCCGCCAGTCTTAGTTACCGCCGCCAATGACGTGCTTGTCCTTGCGGTGTTTATCTCCAGTTCAATTTCGTAAACCCTGCATGACATACTATACGTTGATGCTGATCCGTAATGCTCTGCTGTTACCGTTATGCTCGTTGGCACCGTAGTCCCAAGGGAGATCCTTTGTGTCACCTTGACATTTGATACGTTAAGGTTGACGCCGCTTACGCGGACGTACGCCCCTGCTGGTGAAGGCGTGCCAATGAAGGAGGTATGCGTAACTACCGCGTACACTGCTGACGGAGTAGGACCGTTATAAGCTGGGAACGTTACCGAAAAAGTGGCCGTGGCCTGCGATGATGAAGAGTTAATCCGAGCCTCCACGAAAGTATCAAGACTGCCGTCGCGAAGATTTAAGGGTGTAGCAGCGTTTGTCCATGTCCATGCCTCCGCGTTATTTACAGACGATCCTGTGCCGTACACATTGGCAATTAAAACGTTGCCGTGATAATGCCCCGGATCGTTAATGCCTATGGTGTCCATGGCTGCTTTTACTGTGATATTCCCCGTGGCTCTGAGAACGGTATCACCCCCGGACAAGAGAGTCGATACCCCGCTTGACACCTGCAAGAGATCCCCGCCGATTGATGCATAAATGCCTTTGATGGCCTTTAATCCGTGTGCTGCCACAATGCTGTCATAGTTGGCCAGATACTCACATACCTGGGCACCTGCGCCATGAGGCGTTGCCGTGGTCGACCCGGAGCCTCTCGTCATGCCGTTAAGCCGGTACGTGGTCTCGGTGACGCCGACGGTTGTTGTTATGCTTGTATAGGCGATCCTCTCATCATCGATCCAGACAGATCCGGCGGCGGGGAACTTGGAGCCGTCAGAGACGTAGCAGGTCGTCTCGGTGGCGGTGATATTGACCTTGAGTGTGGTACGCTCACCCCATACGCTTCGGAGGCAGGCGATCATGTTATTTGGACCATAGACGATAGGTTTAACCTGCCCGATATCGTCAGGATGGGCTTTGGGATAGGATGTAGCGTCGAGTGTGACGCCGATGTACTTATCAAGCCTGACCGAGATGTCGGTCATCTCAAGGCGCATGATCAAATCGTCAGTCCGCTCCCAGTCGGTGATGTTGCCTCTCCATATTAACTGTGGCGGATCCGGGAGATCCATCCAATCCAAAAACGCCAAATAGAGTTTGCAGTCGGTGGTCTCCGGGTTGTTTGCCGGCGTATCAAGGATAGTCTCTATATTAGGGACAATGTAAGGATCTATAATAACGTCCAGGGAGAATGAGCTTACCTTCGTGAGCGCCATCTCGCCGGATATGTCCTCTGTGATTTGTCCCCAGTTTTTTACCCAGCCCTTAGTGGTCGCCCCACCCTTCCATGTAGTAAATGTGACCTGATAGTCCGAAAGATATATCGCCCCCGTCGGAAAAGGACATTCCAGAATCCAAAACGGCGCCGCTCCGGTTCTTTTATTCTTTTCGACGGTGAAGTTTGAAGGGAA
>JAISPL010000002.1 GCA_031274925.1 Syntrophobacterales bacterium
AAAACAAGCTGTGGGTTTGGAAAGCATATTGTCACAGGTCAACTCATCGACTGGCAATGTGGAAGGCGTGGCAGTGGTACCTTTAAGGATCATGCTTGACCGACAGCTTGGTCCTAAGCTTTCGGTTAATACCGCGCCCCTGAGCCGTTGGTTCAGTTGAAGCGTGAGACCCCCATGCCATCGAACGAAATAACTTTCTTTAGCGGCATTGGTTCGGGCACCTCAGGCGTAAAACGTGTATCGTTGCAGTGTTTACATGGCGATATGACCATCTCCTTGTTTGTTCGTTTCCGTATTAACGGTTCGCCGGATTTGATCCCGGCATTCTTTACGTAACACCCTCCAAATATATATTAACATCATTAGTGTTTCACAATGTAATGAAGTCCGTCCATCGCTTAAGGGCAGCGAAAAGCTGATGGGCCGGTTTATGGATGCCATGGCCAAAGCTGGGATTGGACGGTAAGTAATATTAAATCTGCGGAAAGCGCCGATTTTTCATTATACGACGACCGGACTCCCATTTAGAATACCGCTAACAAACTCAGCCATATTTCTTTGACAGAATATCTCAGGACGCCATATAATTAGGGCCATACGCTTTTGCGTATATTAAGGAGGCTGGCATGAAAGTAACGGTTCAGATTCCGGACGGGATAAGTGATGACCTTAAGGCACAGGCTAAGGCCGAGCGTAAATCGGTATCCGAGCTGGTAGCCCATTGCATTACATATTATATCGGCGAAAGGAAGAAGAAAAGCGCCCTGAAAGGTTTCGTTAAAATGGCCGGAAAGACGCATGTGGACGGGGATACCCTTGAGACCCTTGAAAGATGGAGGGCTGACAATGATCGGACTTGATACGGGGTTCTTCATTGAGGTGCTGAAAGCCAACGAACAGGCCGTCACCGTACTGCAGAAAATCCACGACGGGGAGGATGCGTGCGTAAGCGGACTCACTATCTTTGAACTTAGGAGGCTGGCCTTGAAGGGGCTTCTTGAGAAGGACTTCATTGATGTGGTCGTCCAGAACATACCGGTTTTTTGTACCGTGTGCTGGCTCGACAATGGAGAGATACACGACTTCGCCGCCGGGCTTGCGAACGACTTGGGGATTTCTGCAATGAGGTCCCTCATATTGACAGGATTGATCCTGAGCGGCGCCGAGACCATATATACCACGGATCCGCACATGGAATCATATGCGGGCCGGGGGGTCGCGGTTATAAAAATATAGACCAACGCGGACCAGAAAATATAGACCAACACGGACCCTAACGGGTTAGTGAAACACCCTTTCACTGGTTTTGATGTATTCTATCGGCTACGGATGGACTTTTGCGGGGAGGGGACGGCTTTGCTGACGGACTTTCGGATGGACTCCTGAAAGACAGGACAAAGACTCCATAACGGATAACGGCCCTCATAGCGGGGATGGACTTTTGCGGACAGACTATGCTGACGGACTCTACGGATTTCTTAAGCGCCGTATCAGGGGGTCTTCCACCCCCGCCTCCTGAAACCCTTTCTCTCTGAGAAGACAGGCATGACACTTGCCGCAGGGCGGCGTGGCCCCCATGTAGCATGTGTGGCTCCAGGCTAATGCCTCCATGCAGCCGGTAAGGGCGAGGCTAAGGAGCACGGTCTCTTTCTTGCTCATACGAATAAGAGGGGCATGAATCGTCATTTCCATTTCAAGGCCCAGGCGGAGTGCATCTTCCGTGACGCGGATGAATTCTGACCTGCAATCGGGATAGCCGCCGTAATCGACTTCCGAGACTCCTATGACAAGGTCTCTGATTCCATGCACCACCGCACGGTTTGCCGCTATAGTGAGGAACAGGAGATTGCGGCATGGGATAAACGTGGGTTCTATGCCGCCGGGCAAGTTCTCCGCGCTGTCGTACCGGGCGACGTGAGCGGCTTTATCGATGAGCGGACTCGTGCTTTTCATAAGTCCTGTAATATCTATGGTCTCATGAGCAGAGGCATGGGCAAAGCCGGCAACGGTTTCTGCGGAGGTCAGCTCAATCCTGTGCCTCTGGCCGTAATCAAACGCGACGGTATAGACTTCATGAAAACGTTCTTTTGCCCAGTAAAGGCAGGTGGTGGAGTCCTGACCTCCGCTCAGGACGACGAGGCATTTTGTGCCGATCCGTCCGGTATCATCCATGGACGCCTTCCTTTCAGCCTATTCAGTGAGAATGAGAGGGTTAAAACGAGTATCGTAGTCGTACACGTCAATACCTTCCTTCTCCTTGAGTAAATGTACCACTTTATAAGTGAGGGGTGTTGCCGCCGCCTCATATACCGATTTTATGACCCACTGGCTTACAATGGCGGAGGCGAGCGCAGGTAGAGGCATCTGGCCCAGAAAAGCAATGGTCATAAAAACAATGGAGTCCAGCCCTTCGCCCACAATCGTAGAGCCGATGGTACGCATCCATAGCCAGCGCCCCTTGGTGGCGATCTTCATCTTGGCCATGATGAAGGAATTTGCGAATTCCCCCACCAGGTACGCGAGGAAAGATGCTCCCAGCAGTCTTGGCGTATATCCGAGGATCCGTTCATAGGCCGCCTGTCCGTCCCAAAAGGCCGCAGGAGGAAGAGCTTGGGCGAACCAGATGGCCGCCACCACGATAAAGTTACAAAAGAAGCCGAGCCAGATTACCTTTCGCGCCTTGCGGTATCCATACACTTCGGTGAGCACGTCGCCGAAGACGTAGCTTAAAGGGAATATGATGATGGCTGCCGGCAGGACCAGTCCAAAAAAGTCAACCAGTTTGGCAGCCACGATATTTGCCGTAATGAGAGACGTGATAAAGACTGCCACGACCACAACGAACCACGCCGAGTATCCTTCTTTCTTATGTTCTGTGTTTTTCGCTACCTCCGGCATATCTCCCCGCACTTGCAGTGTAGTCGCCTATCTTCCCTTTTAAGACCCTAATTATAACAGGTTTCCGGCAGTTTTTAAACTCGTGCGGTTCTCTCATTTCCGGCCAGCGCCTGTTTGGGTCGGCACTGATGCGGCCGGCGGCGGCCCGTTCCGTACGATCGCTCACCCGCGGCCGGCAGTTTTCCATTAACATAAATAGATAGATACCGGAAAAGTATCTATCGCCCACCTTGCCTGAAGCCGGCGTAAGAGCGAATGGCCTCATGCCGTTCACGGATTTCAAGTGCGTTAGCTATAAATGTGAGATCGAACGTCAAATCCTTAAGAGATATAAAGGTACGCGCCTCTGCCGCAATCATTGCATGTCAAGCCGCATCCTGAAGGCCGGCCGGAACATATGTTTTCCGGTAATCAGCGTCTGGAGTACACTCATTTCCTGGATATAGCCGTCGTCCGAGAGATTCGGACGGGCCTTAGCCTTAATGCAGGGCAAGAAGTATCCTCTGGTCTCATTTCACTTTTCGTTTGATATTTCTAATAAAAACCTCCAACCCCTGCAGTTCATGATCACGCCCGAGGCGTTTATCTCGTCCACCTTCAGGCCTTCTGCGAGATACTGACCTTCGCGCATCGTCTTGTCGTTGATTCTTGCGAATCTGGCCTTGGGATCATCAATATAGTAATGGAGAGATATTTTGAGTTCAGGAATACTGCTTGATACAGAGGCCGGCAAATCGGCAAGCCTGTGTATCTTTCCGTTTTTCGGAGGTTTGAGCTCGGGTTGGACCGTAGACTCCGGGTAGGCCAGCTCTATGGGCACGAAATTCGAAACGGTCGAAGGTTTATGTTCGGAGGCGCGAGCGGATTTCTGTGAGGGCGGCGAAGTCTCCCGACTTCCCTTTCCTTCTCTTTCACGGGGAGGGATCTTCGCGTCTTCTACATGGACGGCGGCGGCCTTCGTCTCGTGAGCGGATGGAGGCGTGAATGGGGGCGCGGCGCTTTTTATGGAGTCTGTCGCCGGGGAAAGAACCGGATTCCTCATGGGGACGGGGACATTCTTAGCTGCGGACTTCCACGGACTCATCCACCACAAAATGGCCCCTCCATTCAAAATCAGGACGGAGAGGACGACATAAAGCCAGACGCGCCTTGGCTTTGATTTCGCCGGGAATGGACTCTGCAAAGCCAGGATGGTGAGCGTTCCCTCCTGCTGACGTTTTTGTTCAAGTTTTTTTAGAGCGTCAAGAATATAGGACATATCTTTAGTTGCTCTCCTCTTTGAGGCGGAGTACAGGTCCGCCGTCTCCTGCCGCAGCGGCCACACAGATTATCGTTCTGGGTCCTGCGATGCCGCTTGGAACAAGCCCCGCAGTGACCTGAAACTCCTTTACCTGTGCCGCCAGTTTTTCATCATAGAACGGCCTTTGCGCCGACGAAGGTTCCCGCTTCTGAATCATTGCCAGCTGCCGGTCCAGCCAGGCAACGGTCACTCCCACGTTTCCCGACTTGAGACCCCCCTTGTACCCTGGCGGAGCTCGCCACAGGAGCACGTAATCGCCCGACCATCTCGGGCTTATCTCCTTGATATCGACCACCCTCACCTCTCCTCCGAGTGCAAAGGAGGCGGTATCTCCGTTTAAAGATGTTAGAGTTGCATAGTACTCGTCGCTGCCGTTCCAAAGTTTCAGTACCGCCGGTCTGTTCATCTGGCGAAGGACCGTCAGACTCCCCTTATCCTCTACACACTGGAGGCCCTGCCTCCGGGCCTGTTCACACGGTCCGAGATAGCTTTCAGGGTCATAATGTATGTCCCACTTGCCGAACAAAACCTCATATGCCTTATCCTTCAGCATTTCCTGCGCCGCGTCTGCAGGCTTCTCCAGATTGAGCGCTCCTGTCTCTATGCCGGAAATGCCGGAAGGTTCCTGCGTCTTAGCCGACGGTATGGCCATGGACAGCGTTCGCGTCTTTTGAATATTATAGGCAGCGATGCCGGCAATACAGAGAAAAAGTAAAACGCCGGCGCATACAAGCTGATAGGCCCTCAATCGCGGTCGCCTTGAGGCGCTCCGGCCGGAAACCTCCCGCGCGGCGGCAGTTAGTATTCTGGCGTCAACCTGCTCTTTCCCCTGGACATAGGCGCCTGTCAAGGCCCTATCGCATATCACGTTGATAAGTCTCGGCACTCCGCCTGTAAGCCGGTATAACCGCCTGAGCGCCGACTTGGTAAAAAGATGGCCGCGAATCAGCCCTGCGGCGGAAAGCCGGTGCTCCAAATATGACGAGATTTCCCGCTTAGACAAAGGCCCAAGATGGTACCTCGCCGTGATCCGTTGCGAAAGCTGCCGCAATTCCGGCCGCGACAGCATCTCTTTCAGTTCCGGCTGTCCCAGCATGATGATCTGGAGAAGTTTATATTGGTTCGTCTCAAGGTTCGTAAGAAGCCTGATCTGTTCAAGCACTTCCACGCTAAGGTTCTGTGCTTCCTCTATCAGCAGAATAGCCTTCTTGCCCTTGGCGCGGGTGTCCAATAGATACTCGTTAATCAGGGAAACAAAAACCCTGTTGCTCCTGGTATCAGGCGGGTACTTGATACCAAATTCGTCGCAGATATTGGCGAGCAACTCCTCCACGGTCATCTTGGGGTTAAGAATGAATGCGATCTCGGTATCTTCAGGTATCTGCTCCAGTACGCAGCGGCAGACCGTCGTCTTTCCGGTCCCTACCTCCCCGGTAAGGAGAACAAAACCACTTTCACTTTTAATCCCATAGAGGAGGTGGGCCATAGCTTCCCGGTGCCCCTCGCTCATGTAGAAATAGTGAGGGTCAGGAGATATGGAGAATGGATTCTCTTTCAGCCCGAAATACTCTTTGTACATGTTTCTCTCTAACGTACCTTTAGAATTTTACAATGGTACCAGACCCGCTAAAAGGGGTCAAGGGGGAATCGGACAGATGGTGATCCGCATACGTGTCATGGGGAGAATGCAAACGGACTTGATTGGGTGGCACCCGGTCAAGTCCGTCGTATTTACTATCTTTCGTGTCGTCGTTCTGCTTTATCAATGGGACTATCGTAAACAACGGTCGCTTCATATTGCCCCCGTGCGTCAGTACTGATAAATCCCGTGCAAATAGCGAGCCTCACCCCAAACAGCCGATAGAACCGAGGGAGGCAATAGCCGTTATAGCTTCTTTTCAGCAACTCCTATTCTCGCGATAGCCCGCATCAGGGCCAGCTCGTACCTTCTGTAGTCTTCTTCCTCCCCGGAGACGTCCTTCAAATTGGTCCCGGCACGGTCCTTTGCCCTTTTTGCCCTGTCGACATCAATCTCTTCTGCAAATTCAGCCGTATCTACAAGGAGCGTTACCTTGTCGTCAAAGACTTCAGCGAACCCACCGCTCGTGGCAAGGTACCGCGTGTTGCCGTCTTTCGTGTATCGTATCTCGCCTATCTCAATGGAAGTCAGGTACCTGATGTGACCGGGCATTATGCCGAACTCACCCAAGGATCCTTTCGCCTCAACCATTTCGGCCTCGTCGCTTACTACAACCCTCTCAGGCGTAATTATTTCAACGCTAAGGCTGTTGTCCACTTTATGCCCCCATTAATTTTTTGCCCTGCTCGACCGCTTCCTCTATAGTTCCAACCATGTAGAAAGCCTGCTCGGGCAGATCGTCATGCTTGCCTTCGGCGATCTCTTTGAAACCTCTGATCGTATCTTTAAGGGCCACGTACTTTCCTGGAATTCCGGTGAACTGCTCGCCAACAAAGAAGGGCTGGGAGAGGAATCTCTGGATCCTTCTCGCCCTTGCCACCACGAGCTTGTCGTCTTCCGAAAGTTCATCCATACCAAGGATGGCGATGATATCCTGCAGCTCTTTATATTTCTGAAGTATTGCCTGTACCTGGCGGGCAACCGCGTAATGCTCCTCGCCTACGACCAACGGGTCAAGGATACGGCTCGTAGAGTCAAGGGGGTCCACCGCAGGGTATATACCAAGCTCGGCGATCGGCCTTGAAAGAACCGTAGTAGCATCAAGATGTGCAAATGTAGTTGCCGGAGCCGGGTCGGTAAGGTCGTCAGCAGGAACGTAGATGGCCTGTACCGAAGTGATCGACCCTTTCAGTGTGGATGTGATCCTCTCCTGTAACTCTCCAAGGTCTGTGGCCAGAGTAGGCTGGTAACCAACGGCCGACGGCATCCTACCGAGAAGGGCGGACACTTCCGAGTTCGCCTGGGTGAATCTGAATATGTTATCGATAAAGAGAAGCACATCCTGACCCTCTTCATCCCTGAAATACTCTGCTGCGGTAAGGGCCGTAAGACCGATTCTCGCCCTCGCGCCCGGAACCTCCGTCATCTGTCCATAAATAAGGGCCGTCTTGTCAAGAACGCCTGAACCCTTCATTTCGAGCCAGAGGTCAGTACCTTCCCTCGTTCTCTCCCCTACGCCGCCGAACACCGAAATACCACCGTGGTGCATTGCGATGTTATGGATCATCTCCATGATAACAACCGTCTTACCAACGCCGGCGCCGCCGAACAGACCAACTTTTCCACCCTTGGAATAGGGTTCAAGAAGGTCAATAACCTTAACGCCCGTCTCAAGCAGCTCAACCTTCGTGTTCTGCTGGGTGAGGGTCGGTGCAGGTCTGTGTATGGGGTAGGTCATTGCCGTCTTTATTTCACCCTGGCCGTCCACCGGGTCACCTATAACGTTTAGCACCCTGCCCAAGATTTCTTTTCCAACGGGTATTGTAATCTGTGTCCCCTTATACGTCGCATCCTGACCGCGAAGCAGACCATCGGTGGTCTCCATGGCGATAGCCCGTACCACGTTGTCTCCTACGTGCTGGGCAACCTCAAGAACCAGATTATCTGCTTTATCGCTAATCGTCGGGTTGGATATAAAAACGGCTCCATATATCGGCGGAAGGCTATCAGATGGAAATCTAATATCAACGACCGTTCCTATGACCTGAACAACCTTTCCTTTTACCTCCACGCTCATATACCGTCCTCCTTTTATGTTCCTCTCAGAGCTTCTGCACCACCAACAATATCCATCATTTCATTGGTTATGCTCTCTTGTCTTCTCTTATTGTAAACGAGGGTAAGGTACCTCACCATCTCCCCGCAATTACTCGTTGCATTTTCCATTGCCGCCATCCGTGCCGCATGCTCGGAAGCCTGAGACTCCACGAGGGCATAGTATATCTTAGTGCTGATATATTTGGGAATCAACACATCGACAATCTTGTCTATGGTCGGCTCATACAGGTAGTCGCCAGAATCCTCCTCCTGTCCTTCCGCTAACTCCTCTTCGCTCATGCTTAAAGGAACGAACTCGTCGAACATGATAATCTGCTTCACCGCCGACTGGAAGTGCGTATAGGAAAGGTAAATCTTGTCAAAGGAGCCGTCCATGTAAAGGCCTATCAACTCGTCTGCAATCTGGTCTACCAAGTCCTGATCCACCTTCTTTACATCCGCCCAATCCTTTATTATGTCTACTTTCCGCCGTGACAGATAGTCTTTTGCCTTCTTCCCCACGATGTAGACGGCCATCCGCTCATACTTACTGCTGTTCTGATGAATAAAATTCTCTGCGGCCAGGCAGATGTTCGTGTTGAAAGCGCCTGCCAAACCCCTGTCTGAGGCTATGGACACAATGAGCACCTTATTGATCTCTTCCCTCGGCGTGAGCAGAGGGTGGCTTTCGCTGGGCAGTTTTTTCACGACCCGCCTGACAAGATCTTCCATTTTCATCGCATATGCCTTCGTCTTGTCAAGCTCAGTCTGCGCCTTCCTCAGTTTCGACGCCGAGACCATCTTCACAGTCCGAGTAATGGTCTGGGTACTGTCTATACTGCTGATCTTCCTCTTAATATCCCTTAGACTTGCCATCTCGCGTCCCTGCTATGTTAGTATGTGAACTTTTCTTTAAACGTACTTAGCGCCTTATCCAGTTTGTCTTTGATATCCGATGAGATCTCCTTCTTCTCCAAGATGTCCTTCAGGAGAGCCTGGTGCTCTTTTTCTACGTATGCGGTAAGCTCCACTTCGTATTTCTTAAGTACGCTCTCAGGATACGTGTCAATATATCCGTTCGCCGCTGCATAGAGAAGCACAACCTGTTTCTCTACCGGGATTGGCACATACTGTCCCTGTTTCAGAAGCTCGGTGAGGCGGGATCCCCTGGCGAGCAATGCCTGGGTAGCCTTGTCGAGATCACTTCCAAATTTTGCAAAAGCGGCCATTTCCCTGTACTGCGCAAGGTCGAGGCGAAGCCTTCCGGCAACCTGCTTCATGGCCTTGATCTGGGCGTTACCGCCGACGCGGGATACCGAGATACCGACGTTGATGGCCGGCCTGATACCTGCGTAGAAAAGTTCGGGCTCAAGATATATCTGCCCGTCCGTGATTGAGATAACGTTCGTGGGAATGTACGCCGAAACGTCGCCCGCCTGGGTCTCAATGATGGGCAGTGAGGTGAGTGATCCACCGCCATGCGCGTCGTCCCATTTCGCCGACCTCTCAAGCAACCTTGAGTGGAGGTAGAAAATGTCGCCCGGGTACGCTTCCCTCGCAGGAGGCCTCCTCAGGAGGAGTGATAACTGCCTGTATGCCACGGCGTGCTTTGAAAGATCATCGTAGACGATGAGCGCATGCCTTCCCGTGTCTCTGAAGTATTCGCCCATAGCTGTTCCTGAGAACGGGGCGAGGTACTGAAGCGGTGCGGAGTCGCTTGCCGTAGCCGCCACCACAGTAGTGTACTCCATGGCCCCGTATCTGGTCAAAAGGTCGACTGTACGGGCAACGGAGGAACGCTTCTGGCCTATAGCGACGTATATACAGAATACGTTGTTGCCTTTCTGATTTATGATCGTGTCAATAGCAACGACCGTCTTTCCGGTTCCGCGGTCGCCGATTATGAGCTCTCTCTGGCCCCTGCCGATGGGGATCATGGCGTCAATGGCCTTGATGCCTGTCTGCAGCGGCTCCTTCACGGGCTGCCGTACAACGACGCCTGGCGCAGTCTGTTCAACGTTTCTATATTCCTGCGCTTCAATAGGGCCTTTGCCGTCAATGGGAGTTCCAAGGCCATCCACGACCCTGCCGACCATGGCTTCGCCGACTGGAACCTGAGCAATCCTTGAGGTTCTTTTCGCAAAGTCGCCTTCCTTGATCTTGTAGTCTTCTCCGAAAACGACGGCGCCTATGTTGTCCTCTTCCAGGTTAAGGACCATACCGGTTATGCCGTGGGGAAACTCAAGCAGCTCACCCGCCATGGCGTTTTCAAGGCCGTATATCCTAGCAATACCGTCACCTATAGAGATTATTACACCCGTTTCCTGAAGATCTACTTCCCTCTCAAACCCCGATATCTTCTGTTCTATAATCCTGCTTATTTCGTCTGCTTTAATCTCCATAAACTTTACTCCTTCAGAATATTTTCCTTCAGTGCCTCGAGCTGCCTTTTCATGCTGCCATCTATAATAGTGCCTTGCACATTAAGCTTGATTCCGCCAATAAGAGTTTTGTCTTCCATTACGGTGAGGATTACATCTTTTTTCATCCGCTCCTTGAGGACCGCTTCAATCTTCGCTTTCATAACATCGTCAAGAGGAAATGCAGACCACAGGATCCCCTTTACTCTGCCTTCTTTTTCGTCAACGAGATTGGTGTAAGCCTCTGCGAGGAGAGGCAGGTATCCCATCCTGTTTCTCTCCATAAGCATGGTAAGCATATTGCTGACAGGCATCGACAACGCGATCGCCCTTACTACGTCCCCGAGAAGTTCCTTCCTCTTCTTCATCTCAAGGATGGGGAGCATGAGCGCCTTTCCAAGCCGATCCTCTCTCTTGAACAATGTCACGAGCGAAGACAGCTCTCCCAGGTATTCCCCGTACTTACCATCTTTTTCCCCAACACTGAAAAGACCTTTTGCGTATTTCCTGGCGATTGACTGCTGTATCAATTTAAGCTCCTTAGCTTTTCTATGAACTCTTCAATTATTTTATCGTTATCAGTCGCACTGACCTTTTCCACTACAAGCCGTTCCGCCTTCTCAAGAGCAAGCTTCGCGATCTCTTCTTTGATCCGCCCGCTGATTTCCCTCTTTTCCTGTTCGTAGGTAAGCCGAGCCTGCTCTTCAATCTTAGCGGCAAAAGCGCGCGCTTCCTCTACGAGCTTCTCGCTTTCCTTCTTCGTCTCTTCCGTCACCTGCGCCTTGAAGGCCTCAATTTCCTTGTCAAGCTTTGCAAGTTTCGCGGCATACTCGCCTTTCAGGCTTTCAGCTTCGGCCAGAAGCTTATCCGCTTCGTCAATTCTCTCTTTCACCTTAGTGTGACGGCCTAATAGAAAATTCTGGAAGTGCTTTTTCCCAAACTTCACAAGGATCCACAAAAGGATGAAAAAATTTGTAAACTTTAAAATCCACTTCCAAGATTCAGAGAGCTCTACCATTTATAGACTCCTTCTCAATATCTTTTCCGCCGCCTCGCCCGCGAGCTTTTCCACATCAGCCATCAGGGCTTCGCGAACTTTCTTGCTCTCTCCTTCAATCTGGCTCTTCACCCGAGTAAGCTCATCCGAAAGGTCCTTCCTTGCCTTTTCAATTATTCCCGTAGAGACGCTGTGGGCCTGGGACATGGATGAGTCGCGGTATTCGAGGATGGGCCTCTTCTTTTCCTTCGCCTGCTCATCGTATGATTTTTCAAGACCTACAGTGTCCGTTTTTATGTTCTCAACTTTATCGAAAAGTGAACTGATGGTTTTCTGTCTTTTGTCGAGAACGCGAAGAACGGGTTTAAAAAGAAAAAAGTTAAAAAGAATCATAAGGATGAGGATATTCAAGAATTGAATCAGGAGAGTTACGTCAAATTTCATCATAATTCCCACCTCTTCCTATTGCTAAAAGAATAATTTCACAAGTTCAGTAAGTAAATATCACAAAAATTACTCTTTTGCAATTTATTTTATTCTTTAATATTTACAATAGATTCCACAATTCGGTCCAAATCTTCCCCGGAATAGAACTCGATAATTATCTTTCCTTTCTGTTTTTTAAAGGTAATATCGACTTTGGTTCCGAGCGCTTCGGTAAGCGTATCTGCCGCATCTTCGAACCCGGATCTTTCCTGACGGTTCTTTTTTCTTGCGGCCCGCTCAAGGTCCCTGACTGAGGCGCCTTCATTCAATACCTTGTCAACAAAGCGCTTCTGGTCTTTTTCATTCCGCAAAGCAAGAAGGGCCCTGCCGTGCCCCTGGGAAAGCTTTCCCTCGCTCATAAGCTTCCTTATCCACTCGGGAAGCTTGAGTATCCTCACGTAGTTGGTCACGGAACTCCTATCTACGCCGATCTTCTTCGCCAAGTCCTGATGGGTATAGCCGAACTCGTCTATAAACCTCTGGTAGGTGGCCCCTATCTCGACGGCATTCAGGTCCTCCCTCTGGAGGTTCTCAATAAGGGCAATCTCCAGGGCTTCCTTATCATCCACATCCTTTATTATGGCGCTTACTTCCGTAAGCCCCGCCATCACGGAGGCGCGAAACCTCCTCTCTCCGGCAATGATGTCGTATTTATTGCCGCCATTCTTTTTCAGGATGAGCGGCTGGAGAAGCCCCTTTTCCCGAATCGAAGCCGCAAGCTCAAGAAGCGCCTCTTCTTTGATTGATTGCCTCGGCTGATCAGGATTCGGCACGATCTGGTCGACACGAATCAGTCTGATACCGCCGCGCTCCTCCACATCTTTCAATATAGCGGACAAGCCGCGTCCCAACGGGTCTTTTTTTGCTGCCATCAGGCTCCCCCTAATATCTCTGATGCAAGCTCCAGATAGCTTTCCGCGCCCTTTGACGTTATGTCATAAAGCAGCGCCGGCTTCCCGTAGCTTGGGCATTCGCTAAGCTTCACGTTTCTCGGGATCACGGTCTTGAAAACGCCGTCGTTGAAGCATTTGTTTACCTCTTCCAGGACTCTGAACGAGAGGTTATTGCGCTTGTCAAACATGGTAAGCAGTATACCCATGATGCCGAGGCTGGGATTCAGCCTCTTCTTGATTATTGATATGGTCCTCTGGAGGCCGGCAAGGCCTTCGAGAGCAAAATATTCGCACTGAAGGGGTATGATTACAGAATCTGACGCGGCGAGCGCGTTTATGGTGAGAAGCCCAAGCGAAGGCGGACAGTCGATAAATATGTAGGAGTAGGTGTCTCTCACATCCTTCAGGGCATCCCTTAGCACAAATTCCCTCTCCTCCATGTCAAGCATCTCCACTTCGGCCCCTATGAGGTCCGGGTGGGCGGGGGCGATGTCCAGGAATGGCACTCCGGTCTTTCGTATAATCTCTTTCATCGGCTTATCGCCGATCATGACATGGTATATATAGGCATAAAGGCCGTTATAGTTGATACCATAGCCCGAGGTGGTGTTGCACTGGGGGTCAAGGTCTATAACGAGGGTTTTCTTCTCCGCAACGGCGATGGATGCAGCAAGATTTACCGCAGTAGTCGTCTTACCGACGCCCCCCTTTTGGTTTGCTACGGATATAATCATAGATAACGAGTAGATTACCACATAAAGAAGTCAAGTTGTGAAATATTATGTGTTTGTATGTCCTGACCCGATGTGCCGGCCTGATGTGCCGGCCTGACGTCCGGCGGCTTGTCCCGCGGCTTATTTATCGCAGTCCTGCCGCCCGCCGTAACAATCGTGTCGTCTTTCGGCTTGTCCCGCGGCTTATTTACCGCAGGACTTCTTGCAGTGGAGGCAGACGCTCCCGATTGATTGTCCATGGAGGCGCATGCTCCCGACTACTACAACATCGGCTTCGCATGCCGCGTCGCCATGGTGGAGATAAACGCTCCCGATTGCCCATGGAGGCTGTTTTTGTTAAATCCTTGCCTTATTTAAGATCCTGACCTTTCGCTCATTCAGTTGATTATAATTTCAGTAACGGACACTTCGGCGGCGTACATTTCATATATCACGCACGATGGCGGCTCCGGCAAGGCCAACAGGGACGCATCGTTAACCATCACACTAACCCCAAATACTTCTCAAAAAACTCCATCAGTTTATCAATAATGCCCTGCTTCTTCTCGGCGCGGTTTCCGGCGCCACCACCAAAACGGGAAACGGGTGGTAGAATTTTATCCACATCCGTGCCTGTAGTTTTCATTGCTCCGTCACGGAAAGCATTATCTATAAACCGGTGTGTTTCCTCGGGCTTTAGCTTCTCAGATTCAATCAGAGCAGACAGATCGGTTTCCTTTTGCTCGTGTACAAACCGCTGCCAGTCATCGTCCACCTTGGTAGAAGTGTTGACTCGTGCGATAAAGCCCTCAATGAGTTTTTTCTTGCTCCGCAGTTCAAGGCTGGAACTGACAGCTTTATTAATTGCCACCAGGATACTCTTATCCGTACAATTGGACTCATGATACTTCGCTACCAGCATGAGGATATAGTCAATGTTGATCTCGATCTGTTTTATAAGTTCTATCTCGAATTCGATATCGTCGTTGATATTTTCTTTATCGGCGTCTTTGCTCTTGGTAAACGATTGATATAAATCGAGATATATACTCCGGTAATCTTGAAAATCCCGTTCGGACAAGATTTCGTTTCCTGCGAACTCATCAAAAGCGGTCAGGATATTTTTCAGCCGCAGGATTGTACCAAGCAGACGGATAAAGTCCTTTTGCGCCATCTCCCCAATAATAGCGATGCCCAGGGGATATGTCGCAACAAGCATCTCCATAAGCTCTGTATATCCGGCTTGGCGCTTTCCGTTTTCTTCGTATCCGTTGTAATAATCACCATAGGCTTTGAGCAGGACAATGCCGCCCGCCTCCTTGTCTCCAAACAAGGCGATTGCCTCATCGGTCGCTTTTTTTAAGTCACGGAAACAGATGATGTTTCCAAAAGCCTTCACGCTGTTGAGTATCCGGTTGGTGCGCGAAAATGCCTGAATCAATCCGTGCTGTTTCAGGTTTTTATCAACCCACAAAGTGTTGAGGGTGGTGGCGTCAAAACCTGTCAGGAACATATTGACCACAATCAGTAAATCAACCTCGCGGTTTTTCACTCTCAGGGAAAGGTCTTTATAATAGTTCGGGAACTTGTCCGCCGACGTGTCGTAATTTGCGTTAAACATGGCGTTGTAGTCGGCTATCGCGCTGTCGAGGAAATCGCGGGAGGTCTTGTCTAACTTATCGTTCTCAAAGCCCTCATCGGGGAGCGCGTCTTCCGGGTCATCCTCGTTGGCGCTGAAACTGAATATGGTAGCGATACGCAAAGCAGAGCCGCGCTCAGCCAGTTGCCGCTTGAATTCATCGTAATACTTCATTGCCATCGGGATGGACGCTACAGCGAAGATGGAATTGAAACCCGCTACACGCTGCTTATTGAGAGTATAGAACGCGCTGCGCATTGTCTTTTGGTCGAAGTGGTCGAGGGTATATTTGACAATTTCTTGTACCCGCTTAGGATCGGACATGACTTTTCCCGAGTCGATGGCACGAACTTGCGCGTCCTGCACATCGCTCGCCATTTTTACCGTATTCGCATAGTCGATGCGAAACGGCAGCACATTTTCATCTTTAATGGCGTCCACAATTGTATAGGTGTGCAGCTTTTCGCCGAACGTCTGCCCTGTGGTGTGCAGGAACGTACTGCCGCCATGCCCGGCATTGTCTGCAAAGATGGGCGTTCCCGTGAAACCGAATATATGATAGCGCCTGAACGCTTTTATGATCGCCTGATGCATTTCTCCGAACTGGGAGCGATGACACTCGTCAAAAATCAAAACAACATGCTGATCGAATACCGGATGCTTTTTGTTTCTGCCGATGAATACCCCCAGCTTCTGAATCGTGGTAATGATGATTCGCGCATTCGGATTTTCCAACTGACCTTTCAGCACAGCCGTGGATATATTGGAGTTTGCCGCGCCCCTTTTAAAGCGATCGTATTCTTTCATGGTCTGATAGTCCAAGTCTTTGCGGTCGACTACAAACAGAACCTTCTCGATGGTCGGTAACGCGGTGGCAAGCTGCGCCGTTTTGAAACTGGTAAGCGTTTTGCCGGAGCCGGTAGTATGCCAGATATACCCGCCGTCTTTATCCGTACCGTATTGTTTGTAATTCGTTGCAATTGCGATGCGCTTCAAAATCAGTTCGGTCGCCGCGATTTGATACGGGCGCATGACGAGCAGCAGATCTTCAGAGGTGAACACGCAATAGCGGGTGAGGATATTCAAAATTGTATGTTTGGCAAAAAAGGTCTTGGTGAAATCGGTCAGATCGCCAATGGCTCTATTGGTCGCGTCCGCCCAATAGCTTGTGAATTTAAAGCTGTTGCTGGTTTTCTTGCTTTTCCGGCTCCCGCCCTCGCTTGATTCTTTTATATGGGCGTTGCGAGTGGTGTTGGAATAATATTTCGTGTTCGTGCCGTTGGAAATAACGAAAATCTGAATATACTCATAAAGACCGCTTGCCGCCCAAAAACTGTCGCGCTGATAACGTTTTATTTGATTGAACGCTTCGCGGATCGCCACGCCACGCCGCTTCAATTCGATGTGAACGAGAGGCAGGCCGTTGACAAGGATAGAAACATCATAGCGTGTTTCATGCGTCCCGCCGGATTCTTTGTATTGGTTTATCACCTGCAAGCGGTTATTGTGGATATTCTTTTTATCAAGCAGATACACGTTTTTTGTGCTTCCGTCGTCACGCCTCAAAATCTGAATGTGGTCGTCCTGTATCCTGCGGGTTTTCTCAACAATGCCCTCGTTGGCATTTGCAATGCACCTGTCAAAAAATTGTGTCCATTCTGAATCAGAAAACACAATCCTGTTAAGTATTTCAAGCTGCCGCCGCAGGTTGTTAATCAGCGCGGCTTCGCTATGTATGGCAATAAACTCATAACCCTGACCGGAGAGCAGTTGTATAAACTCACATTCCAAGTCGGCTTCGCTCTGATATTCAGCCGCTGTTCTGTAAGGCGGGAAGTATTCCGCAACAACGGTACTTTCGTCGGTGCTCACAACGATATTATAGGTATTCATACAACCGTCCTTTCTAATGAGGCGTGGATTACCGCCCTAACCGTTTTCTCATATCAGTCAGTGTTTCCCCCTTGTATTTGAACCATAGACCGCCCTGATATGCGCCGCTCTGATTAGCGGTTCCCAACTTTTCGTTGATATATCTGGCAGCCGCAGATAAGGACAATTCAAGGTCATCGACTCTTACTGTACTGCCCTTATCAACCACTTTAGCGGTAATGCTACTATCAGAGTAAAACGCGAGTTTTTCTCCGACAGGTATTCCAAGCATTTCAAAAGTAAGCCTCGCTGAACGCTCTAAGTGGGGTTGAGATTTACCGTTATTCTGCACATTTATTTCATCCAGCAAATCTTCGTCAAATATTTCTACTTCTGCGTCATCGTATTGTTCCGAACACAGCACAAGTATGTCATACGCTTTTCGCGGAGTAATATTGAAGAACTCCCGACCTTTTCTAATCCTTATATCAGGCGCTACCATGTCAATCATCTTATGAATAAAACGCTCTGCCGCATTGTATTTTGCTGTTTTAAGCGTAGCGCATATACTGAATGGAAGTGGGACAGCCGTATTGTCAAGCTCCTTACTGCGGACGTTAACGGGTCGTGAGCTTTTTCCAATTTTCACCCAATCGTCCACAAAACTTGGGTTGGTCAAAATATAAACATATCCTTGATTATCGCTCATTACACAGCCTCCTTAAAGGTCAGCAGTTTATCGCGGTAGTATTCATATTGCTTTTGCCGCGCTACGATTTCGGCGGGGAGGCCGCTTGTGATGTCGGTAGTCAACGAGTGAAAACGATTAAGGATTGTTACAATACACTCCTGTATAATCGTCGAGGGAAACGGAATGATAAAATCCTTTATTTGCCCCGCTGTAATAAGTGGTTGTCCACCGCCTTTGGCGAATCTGTTTATCTCAAAATTTATCAAGTAGAAATAAACATATTGCAAATTCACACCTTGCTCTACATCGACTATCAAAGTATTATCTGACACATCATAATTACCGACTGCTTTGTGAACGAATCCGCAGTTGGCTCCAACTCTTGCTACAAGTATTTTTTCTCCATTGTAAACGGGACTATCAGTATATCCAATTATCCCGGTAGAACCATACACGGGGAAATCGCCTGTTTGCTGTTTATCAATGTTTCTACCGGATGTAATCCTAGATATATCACCCAGCTTTTGCATTATAACTTCGGGCCAAGTTGGCCCGAAGTTATGTGTCAAGAGTCGGTTTCTGTAAAAGTCATATTGCTTTTTTCTCGCTGTAAGCTCCGCTGTAAGCTCCGCTGTAAGCTCCGTGAAATTGTCCAGAATACGGACAATTTCACGTTGTACGGGTAGCGGAGGAATGGGGATAAGAT
Source organism: Syntrophobacterales bacterium (assembly GCA_031274925.1). NCBI lineage: Bacteria > Pseudomonadati > Thermodesulfobacteriota > Syntrophobacteria > Syntrophobacterales > Syntrophobacterales bacterium. Next base: position 18,352 of record JAISPL010000002.1, read on the forward strand.
AGCGCATATTTGCGTCCTTACTTCCTCGCGGCATTTTTCCGCCTTTTGAGTGTTGTGTGGCATAGGCGAAAAAGCGGTCAGATGAAAGCACATAATATAGATAATCAGCTAAAATGTCCTCTTCAGTAATGTGTACTACAAGCACATCGCCGTTTGTGCCGCCTACATGGTCAGAAAGCCATATCTTTTTCAGATACGGTCTGATATTTCCAATTAACACATCGCCTTGCTCATATCCAGTCAGCATACCCGATTCGGGTACATAACCCGATAAATCCTTGCCGCCCTTATCGGGTAAGAGATTATCAACACCGACATAATTATCCGCGCTCACCATTTGAGCAGAAATCCTTGTAGTTGAGTATTGTGCCAGTTCGCTCAACGGCTTATGCACAACTCCGTTAGGACAGAGTTCAGAGATCAGGCGGTCAAGATTCGGCATTATTGTCCACCCTCAATCTCTGCAATAATCGCGTTAATTTCACGACGCAGAACATCGCCGCGAGATACTATTTCCTCGATTTCAGCATTTAGTTCTCGGATGTCAACGACTTCTCGTGTGTCCTCCTGCTCGACGTATGTGCTAATCGACAAGCTATAATTTTTCTCGGCGATTTCGCTGTTCGGTACAAGTCGTGAAAAATGCACTTTTGAATCACGGCTTGCGTATACGGCAACCAAATTATCAATATGCTCCCGTGTAAGTTTATTGCTGTTCGTTACTTTGATAAACTCACGACTTGCGTCTATAAAAAGGGTGCTGTTGGCACTTTTCGATTTTTTTAAAACCATAATGCAAGTGGCAATGGTCGTGCCATAAAAAAGATTGTCCGGCAACTGAATCACGCAGTCGATAAAGTTATTGTCTATCAAATACTTACGAATTTTCTGTTCCGCTCCGCCGCGATAAAAGACGCCGGGAAAACAAACGATCGCCGCCGTGCCGCTTGTGGCAAGCCATGACAGCGAATGCATGATAAAGGCAAGGTCAGCCTTGCTCTTAGGCGCAAGCACCCCGGCCGGTGAAAAGCGCGCATCGTTAATCAATGTGGGGTTATCGGCGCCCGCCCATTTGATGGAATACGGAGGATTGGAAACAATTGCCTCAAACGGTTCGTCGTCCCAGTGAAGCGGTTCGGTAAGCGTATCGCCGTGCCCTATATCGAATTTATCAAAACCCACATCATGCAGGAACATGTTGATACGACACAGGTTATAAGTCGTTATGTTGATTTCCTGCCCGTAAAACCCTCGCCGGACATTGTCCTTACCCAATATTTTAGCGAATTTCAAAAGGAGTGAGCCGCTTCCGCAAGCGGGGTCATACACCTTGTTTACTTCGGTTTTTCCCACAAGGGCGATACGGGTCAGCAGTTCGGAAACCTCCTGCGGCGTGTAGTATTCGCCTCCGCTTTTACCTGCATTTCCGGCGTACATACCCATTAAAAATTCGTATGCGTCGCCGAAAGCGTCAATGGTGTTGTCCTTGTAATCACCGAGCTTCATATCAGCAACACCATTCATCAGCTTAACAAGCCGCTCGTTACGCTTTAGAACGGTCCCGCCGAGCTTGTTACTGTTTACGTCAATATCATCAAACAGCCCCTTAAAATTTCCTTCGCTGTCCGTTCCATGCGCTGAAGATTCTATATCCTTAAAGACGCTTTCAAGCGTCTCGTTCAGGTTCCCGTCTGTGGCAGCGCGTTTCCGCACGTTCTCAAAAAGTTCGCTTGGCAGGATAAAAAAACCCTTTGTCTTAACAAGGTCGTCACGGGCCTGTTCTGCGTCAGCATCAGCAAGCGCGGCATAATCGAAAGTCATATCTCCGGCCTCGTGTTCGCCCTCATTGATATAAGAGGAAAGGTTTTCCGATATATAGCGGTAGAAAAGCATACCGAGGACATATTGCTTGAAGTCCCAACCGTCTACGCTCCCGCGCAAGTCGTTGGCAATATTCCATATCGTGCGGTGCAGTTCCGCCCGTTCCTGTTCTTTTCGGTTATCAATCATTATTTTCTACCTCTCTCTCTTAAGATCCTGAAGATTTCTCAAATCCGCAAGGGTATTCCCTTGATATGTGAAGTATCCTGGCTCCGCTGCCGCCCTGATTTTTCCCTCTTATAATCCCGCTTGAAGCGGGCCGTTCGCCTAATCTCTCTTACTTAAGCTTTTCAAGCAGGCGATCAGGAACGCCCGCTGTAATGAACTCGCCTCGACGGGTAGCCTTCATGGCTTCGACGGTGTCATCATTGGGAACGAGAGGTTCGAAAGGCAAACATTTTTCCTTTGCAATGCGGATCATCATCATACGGAAAGCGTCAGAAACGGTAAGCCCGATTGCAGCAAGCACGGCCTCAGCTTCCTCTTTAATGCGCTCGTCGATACGCGCACGGACCACCGAGTTTATAGCCATATATAGTTTACCTCCTGGTGAGCTACAGTGTAGCCCATTAAGAGTATGGCGTCAATGTCCGGTTTTACTCAAGGCAGGCATACAAAGGGGCGTTGCTGACCTTCCTGTCCCGTGAAAGCCCGCTTCTGTCCCGTGAAAGCCTGCCCGGGAGACGAAGGCTTATCCTCACTCCAGCAAAACCATCAATGTCCAGGAAAAGGTAAATTATTAACAATTTTCGGTATCGTGCAATAGCAGCGCGCAGTTTGGCATTGGCCGGCGGCGGGTTCTCAGGCAGATCAAGGACAAGGAGACCGTCTCTTTCCGACAACTTAAATACTCTTCCGCCTCACATAGCGCGGTCCGCGTCACGAATTCTGTCAGGTCTGTGTGGCATGGCGCGGCTACCAGGATAAGGCGCGCTTTCATCTCCGGCTTAACCCGAAGGTTCATTATTTCGCTGGCTTTGGCAGCAACTCCTGGTATGGCAGTCTTGGTTTATGTACTCACAGAGAGTGTGCACCGGTTCTGCTTTCCGATCAATTTCGCCTGCAATAAAGCCGGTCTGGATCTTCGGTTTATGTCAGGGCGCGTCCTAAAAAACGATCATGGAGGCATTCTGCGCGATGATATTACGGATGATCAGGCAGCGTTTGGCGATTTAAGCGACAGCTTTTATTTTTGGGAGAAAAATAAAGATAGATAGATATAGATACTGTTGGACTTTGATGATACGGGACGGGTTGAACTCCCAAGATTTACACGATATAATAGAGAATTAAGCGGCACGGCCCTAAATGCCCTTATCTCTAAGGAGGCGGAACGGATATGCCCATATATGAGTACCGGTGCGAAGCCTGCGGACGGGTCTCCTCCTTTTTGCTTCTGCGCGTTTCGGAAGAAATAGTTCCTTTCTGCAAGACGTGCGGCAGCAAGGACATGAAGAAGTTAATCTCCAGGGTCGCGGTATTGAAAAGCGAGGAACGGCGTATGGAGAGCCTCCTTGATCCCTCAAAGTTTTCCGATTTGGATGAGAACGACCCGGTTAGCATAGAGCGCGCCGCGAGACGGATGGAGCGCGAACTGGGGGACGAACTCGGCCAAGGGTTTGGGGAATCCGTGGAAGATGCGATGCAGGAAGAGGGCGCAGATTATGGGGCATGGGACGGGGAGGATTAGAAATAACGGTATAGCGCCTGGCAGGCGCCGCAGAAAAAGCGGCCGTTAGCCCTTAGCTGTTAGCCCGTTAGAGCAGCGAAAGACTAAGGGTTCAAACCTCAAAAATATAACTCTTTTTTAACCGGCTTTAGGCTTTTCTTTACGCCACTCGCGCGTATGTGTGACCGCCGGAACCTTGGGGGCCTTTAAGGGGTTGTCAGCCGGCCTTTGCCTTCCCGTAAAACCTCAATCTCATGGTCTGCAATCCTTATGACCGTAGATGGCTCTCCGGGTATGATGCCGCCGTCGATAATGATGCTCACATTCCTCTGAAAGACCTTCTCGATCTGTCTCGGGTCGGAAAAAATATCGTCTCCCCCAATCCTCGCGCTGGTGTTTATGATGGGCCTCTCTATCAGTCCGTCCAGGGCGAGCGGCACCGGGTGGTCGGGGATCCTTATGCCCACTTCTTTTCTCTCAGTCATCATGAGTTTAGGCATGATCTTTTTAGCCTTGAGCACGAAGGTATATGGCCCTGGCAGGTACGTTTTAACCGTTTCAAAGGCAAAATCGCTCATCACGGCGTAAGCGCTTATCTCTTTGAGATCCCGACAGATGATACTGAGCGCCCTCCGGCTGTCCAGCCGCTTGATGGCATAGAGTTTCCGTATTGCCTTGATGTTGAAAAGATCGCACCCGATCCCGTAATAGGTATCAGTGGGGTACGCAACAATACCGCCAAGAAGAAGGGTCTCCCTGATAAGCTCCGTCGTCTTTTTCCTGGGCCTCTCCGGGTCCCACTCAACAATCACATCTTCCTCCCCGCATACTGCGCAATTATTCTTTTCTTCCCCGCCTTGTCAGTCATGATCTCCTGGTAAAAGAGGAGCTCAAGGGCGCCGAACCAGTATAACAATTCCCCATCGTCCAGAAGGTGTTCAGGATTGCGCCAGCGGTCAATCATGTTCTGCCTCTTCAGGAACGTCTCATATATCAATATACCGCCTTTCCTGAGAAGATCCGCGATTTGGCCCATGATCTTCCTGTCGAGGAAATAGAAGACCGTGACGGCTGCAGCGCAATTTACCTTAAACGGGATGACCGTCGCGTCTCCTGCGACAAGGCCGATCTCACGACCTATGGCAATGCTTTTTGACCGGGCGATCATGAGGGCCGCACGCGATCTCTCAAGGCCGCACACGAAGCGGCCTTTCTCCGCAAGAAAGAGAGCGTCGCTCCCGCTCCCGGCTGCAATATCAATAACGGGTCCTTCCGGTATGAGCGATTGCAGGCGTACAAGCAGCGCATGGGGATCGTCCCCCTTATCATAACCGCCCATCCTGTAGCAGGCGTCCCAATCAGTCATGCCCAAAGACCCGCCATGCATTTCTTTTGAGGACGCTACCCTTAGCCTCCCTGTCCATGGCGTCCAAGCCCGCCTCGTATCTCTTTAAAGAAAGGAGGGGGTAGTCAGAACCGAATAGGGTTTTATCGGGAAGGAAAGCATCTATAAACCTGTAGATCTCGTGAGAATAGATGTAGGGTATTGCCGCCATATCGTAGAATACGCCGGAAAACGCCCTCCGTATCTCCGGCATGAACTCATAGAAACAGAGTCCGCCCCCCATGTGGGCAAGTATTATATTCAGATCCCTGTGGTTGCCAATGAACTTCGACACCTCGACGAAATCAATGGGCATTTTTCCGTCGTAATGATGGCCCACCTGTTCATTGATGTGGAGCATCAGCACCCCGCCCTTCGCCTCCGTGATCCGGGCTACCTCGTCGAGTCTCTTTAGCTCATCCCGACCTAAGCCTCCCTCGTAGACCGCCACTTCTCCGATGCCCTTTGCGCCCAAATTCAGGCACCTTTCGGCTTCCTTTGCGGCCCCATCCTTCCGCCTCACATTGACGGCGGTAAGAGGTATTATATTTTGATACGTCCGGGCCGTATCAAGAATGTAGTCGTTCATAAGGGTGATCAACCCCTTGTCCGCAAAAGGAAAGCCGCACACGACGGAGACGGCCACCCCTTCTTTTTCCATGTACTTGAGGAGTGACGTATGGTCCGCCATGGCCGCCCCGGGGTTTGCATATATTTTCCCGAATCCTTCATCCGCCGCCGCGATTGAAGCACGCCTTGCTATAATCTCAGGCGGGAAAATATGGGTGTGGGCGTCGACAATTTCCATGCCCTATTATAAGTTTTCACCGGACCAAAGGGTAGATTTTTTTTTGCTTTGGTGATATATAAAGCAAATGGCAGTGAAAATCGCGTTCCTCGACTGCGACGGCACACTGACGAGGGTAAGAAGCAGTTGGGAATATCTCCACCGAAGGCTCAATCTCTGGAACAACAATGCAGAAGAGTATCAGAAGCTTTTCATAAGCGGCAAGATTGATTACCATGAATTCTGCCGGAGGGATGCCCTTCTCTGGAAAGGGCTTCCGGTATCCAAAGTAAAAGAGGTGGTGGACGAGATCCCCTACCATGAGGGCTCAGGAGAGGCGGTGGAGGCGCTCGGGAAAATGGGCATTCATACCGTAATGATCTCTACGGGTCTTTCCATTCTTGTGGAAAAAGTAAGGCATGACCTTGGAATCCATATGGCGATTTCGAACGACCTCCTTGCCGAAAATGGGATCCTGACGGGTGGTATCAGAATAAATGTGGATTATGAGAAGAAAGGGAGTCTCGTGGAGAAAATTCTTGAGGAAATGGGGCTATCACGGGAAGAGGCCTGTGCAGTGGGAGACGGCGAAGGAGATACGGACATGTTCAAGGCGGTCGCGCTGCCTATCGGGTTCCACCCCACCGAACATGTCCTCCCTCATCTTGCACACGCCTCATACGCCGATTCATTAATGGGCGTGGTGGAACTGGTAAAACAACACATATAAGGTGGTATATGAGAAAAAGAGTAATTCTGTCCACGCTCATCCTTCTTGTCGCCATTCTCATCTCCGCGTGCGGCACGCCCAGGAAGGTTAGGCTTTACAATGGCTCTCCCGATATAAGAAATGAGATCATCCAGACAGCGGTAAGTCTCCACGGCAGCCCGTACAGGAGCGGCTCAAAGGGTCCCGATTCTTTTGATTGCAGCGGGTTCGTCTACTATGTGTACAAAAAATCGGGTATCACCCTGCCCGTATCGACGGATCGTCTCATCGTGGAGGGAAGAGAGGTGTCAAGAGACTGGGTCCAGCCGGGCGACCTTGTCTTTTTTAAGATCAACCGGGAACTCCACGTGGGCATCATGGTGAACAGAAAGGAGTTCATTCACGCCTCAAAATCGAGGGGGATCGCCGTGGACGATTTGGACGCTAATTACTGGAAGAGAAATTTCCATAGTTTTCGGACCGTTTTCGGCTGAAGCGCGTAATGGCCTTTCGGCAAGGCCTTTCCAGGCTTCATGATCAGTTAAACTTTACACCCGCCTTTTTCAGATAATCTCTCAAGGCCGTGGTCTTGTAATGTTTTTCCTTTGCGTATTCGAGAAGGATTCCAAACTCCTTCTTATCGACATATCCAGGGACCCTTATGATGACCTTTCCGGACGGCTCCATAAAGCAGGTGCTGGGATAGCCCCTTATGCCGTATTTCGTCGCAAGGTCAGGTCTCGCTTCAACATCTATCCTGAGCGACACGACCTTAAACTTCATGATGTTTGCAATCTCCCTGTCGGCCAATACATCCCTTTCCATGGCTACGCAATAGGGACAATATTTGCTGTAAAAATATAGGACGAGCGCTTTGTCCTCCGCCTTTGCCCTTTTGAGCGCGGCAGCGTAATCCTCCGCAAACAGTTCCGCGGGGCTTAAACACAAAGCTGCGGCGATGAAGCAAATGAGTCCGCCCATCCCAAGAATACCGTGTCTGAAAGAAAAATCGTTTTTCATCAAAGATAATGATACCATACTCCGAGCGTAAAAATCATCACCCCCTTTTTGAAGCGCCTTGGCCAAGTATGTTAAATGTCTTGCTATAATACGCGATATTAAGACCGATACCAGCCTCGTCCGCCAGAAGAACATCTTCAGGCCTCGCCCAGGAGACAGTGTGCGGTGCGGGGTATCCCGGGGTTTACGACTACTATTAGGCAAGCGCCCCAAGGGGCGGGGAATTAGACCCGCAGAGATTAAAGAAGGAGTGATATTCTTATGTCAGCGTAAGATGCATCGACATGACATAGCCGACGGAACATGTCCGCTGCTGGAACCACATATACTGGACAAAAAGGCAATGGGCGGGATTGCGGATGATAACAGAAGATTCATAAATACAGTCATTGATATGTACTTCCGCTTACTGCTTAAGCGGAAGTGTTTTGGGATTTATATATTTAACTTACAAAGCGCCTTTAAGAGCATCACTCCTTCGCTCTTGGCGTGTCAAAACACTTGATCGTTATCCCGTCAGGAACCGTAACATCGCTTATGTATTTAACCTCACAACGTACAGCGTTTTCAGGGAGTTTTTGCACCAGAACAACTCTGGAATCGGAATATCCGCATACAGCCCAATAATTCGGCTCATTAACATGATCGTAATAGACGGTTCTCTCTCCATTATGCAGTTTTTCTTCCGTCGGAACCTCAAACCCTGTTTGTTTAACCGGATATTCTCCTGCGGAGATAACAATATATTTAGCCGGCAGGGGTTCTTCGCTGTCGACAGCTTTCCATCCATCCTCTGCGGAAGACGAGATGTTTTGCTTGACGGTCAACCGGGACGGGCATTGTTTGACGGACAATTCAGCGGCTGTCGCACGGACTATCACAAGGTGCAGCCCTATAAACACCAGCGCCGCACAAGTCAGAGTCTTTGCGTTCACAGGATCACTGAGAAGGCTTCACCGTTGTTACTGGGGTTAACATAGCTTCCGTCTGCATTTTTCCCGCGATTGAAGAGTTTGCGCTCTATGATGCGAACACTGTTCTTGAACTGTTCAACGATGATGATGCGTATCCCGGGAGTACCTTGCTCGGGATTTGGATCATCAAAAGACCCAACAAAAAACGCAGCATGACCATGCCCGCTTACAAAACGCCCATTTACAAATGTGGCAATGGCCGTACCTTCCATGATCGTCCCGCCATTTTTAAGAGTTTCTATAACGTTCGGACCTTTAGTCCACGTACTTGTGCTACGGTTTTTCAGCTCCGGAATGTAACGCTTCACCAGGGAAACGCATTCCCCCAGGTAATTTCCTGCTATGTCCGCCACATGGGGTTTGCCAATCTGTGACGTTGGATTAGGATAAACATAAGGGCCAGCCATCATTTACCTCCTTAAGTTATCAAGCAGTCAATGCCTTGAAAATTTCTTATCTGTATTATTGTATGCAGAGGCGCATCAATCTTGTCAAGCGGTATGTACCTTGCAGTCCCCAAATTCCCTTTAATACAGCCTGTCGCTCACGATCCGTAAGCCCATACGCCCATACCTGCGAAGGTGGATCTGTTCGCTGCCAAAGAGTCCGCGCCTCAAGACTCAACATATGCCTTCAGGACGAACGAACTGCCTGGGCGGAGTGATTGAGCGGCGTGGTTGTAACCAGCTATGCCGCGATAGCTTCTGAATTCATCGGTATAGACGGATGTGCCTTGCGCTATGTTGTGCTGATGAGTTTTTCCGACATCTCGTCCGGATATAGCTTGAAAAATTCATAAATGGAAATTGTAACCTTACGCACGGTAGAATAATCTTTGTTAATATTATTATATCACATGGTTATGTTCTGTAAGTTAGCTCTATAATCATCATTTTTTGTTGATACCCTCTTCGGATAAAATTTTTGGGTCGTCCTAACGCGCATAAGACCATACCCGTACGTCGCGGCCGCCAATCGTTGCGACGTTGCCGGCGCTGTCATACTGTACGTTTTTGGCATCGATTGTTGTAATATTGCCGGCACTGTCATACTGCATTTTGTGACCGCCAATCGTTGCGACGTTGCCGGCGCCGTCATATTGCACTTTTTTGCCGCCAATTTTTGTAATCCTGCCATCCTTGTCATACTGTATGTCGTCAACGTTTGTAATCCTGCCATACCTGTCATACTTTACGTCATCAACGTATGCAATCATGCCATACCCGTCATGCGGCATTATGGCGCCGTCATCTGATATAATTTTACCGCGCATACCATTCTGTACTGTTTTGCCGCCAATTTTTGCAATGTTGCCATACCTGCCATACCTTACGCCGGTAATTTTTGCAATCCCGACATACTTATTAAGTTCTGTTTTTTTCAGGTCGTCTTCATTGACTCCTGCAATTATGCCGGAGCTGTCATCATATTGTACGGTTCGGCCGCCAATGTATATGATTTTGCCGGAAACAGTATCATAGTGCACCCTTTCGTGGCCGATGTATTTGAGTCTGTCATAATTGTCATATTCTATTCTTTCATTGCCAATATATTCAATTTTGCCGGAACCGTCATACACTACCTTCTCATCGCCAATGTATGCAATGTTGCCATACTTGTCATATTCCACTCTCTCATCGCCAACGTATGTAATTTTACCGGAACTGTTATGCTGTACGGTTCGGCCGCCAATGTATGCGACGTTGCCGGAGCTGTCATACACTGCCTTCTCGTCGCCAATGTCCGCCATTTTACCATACTTGTCATATTCCACTTTTTCGTCGCCAATATATTCAATTTTGCCGGAACCGTCATACTCCACTTTTTCGTCGCCAATGTATGCGACGTTACCGGCGCTGTCATAGTGTATCGTCAGTTCCTGATGGTCGTAATTTGTTGTAATTGCGCCAGACCCGGGCGGCATATCCTGGTTGCCGCTGTTTGCGGTTTTGCCGGAAGTATCGCGCTTAATGCCCCCTATGCCGGCCAGAGCATCATCATTACCGCCGGCAGCAAAAACAGGCGTTATGAACATAGGCGCCATTAAAATAAAAATTAAAAAAATCTTTTTCATAAGAGAATCTTCAAACCTCACTAATATCGTTGATCATGAGCATGGCTTTCATTCCACCACTCCGCAATAACAATATCTTGCGCCCGCTTAAAGCCGGAGCCTCACGGCCGCCGCCGCTCCACACCTGTAAGGCATCAGGGGCTGTCGCCTCTATCCTTTAACTTACGATCACACTGGGGGTATGGGCAGGTACCCACTGCAAGGTTGGCATAACGATCATTAAGAAATACCTGTACGTTGTGGCCGCCAATTTTTGTAACGTTGCCATACTTATCATAGTATACTTTTTCGCCGTCCATTTTCGCAATTTTGCCGGAGCCATCGTGCTGCACTTCGCCGTAAAACGTGTTAATTGTTGTAATTATGTTAAAGCTTGCAGGCTGTGCATTTTTGCCGTCGCTTTTTATAACCCTGCCAGAATTATCATACTGTGCGAGCGGGGCGGTAACTATTAAAACTTTACCGGAACGCTCATCATACCGTACCCGTACGTCAAGACCGCCAATCGTTGTAACGGCGCCATACATGTCATACTGTACTTCCCGGCCGTCAATTGTCGTAATTGCGCCATAACGATCATACTCTATTTTTTCGCCGTCAATTGTCGTAATTGCGGCAATGCTGCCATACATGTCGTAGTGTACTTTGTCGCCGCTGATCAGTGTAATGGCTGCAATGTCGCCATAACGATCATACTCTATTTTTTCGCCGTCAATTGTCGTAATTGCGGTAATTCTGCCGGAACTGTCATGTTGTATTTTGTGGCCGTCAATTGTTGCGCTTGTTGTAGCGTTGCCATACTTATCATACTGTACTTTTTGAGCGCCAATTTTTGTGACCCTGCCATATTTATCATATTGTACTTTCTGATCGCCAATTTTTGTAATTTTGTCGGGACCATCATACTGTACTTTCTGGTCGCCAATTTTTGAAATGTTGCCAAGACCATCATACTGTACGCTTTTTATAATGACACTATAATGACTATGGCTCAAAAGCCTTGCAAACCACTTTACATCTTCGTTGTTGCGCCGTATACGTTGCGCTTTCCTGTCATATTTTGCAGCGTGTCTGTAGCTGCCGCTCCGTACGTATTTATCGTCACTGCTTGTGGCGCTGCTGTAACTTGAAGACCACGTGTCGTTATCGTCACTACTTGTACTACTACTTGCACTACTACTGCTACTGCTGCTACTGCTGCTACTACTGCTACTTGAACTGTCGCTCTTTGTGTCTTTGTCATCACTTTTTTTATCGTTACCCCGATAGTCATTTCGTACGTCTTTGTCGCCAATTTTTGTGACTTTGCCAAACCCGTCGCGCTGTATGTCCTGATCCCCAATTTTTGTGACTTTGCCAAACCCGTCGCGCTGTACGTTCTGATCGCCAATGCTTGTGACTTTGCCAAACCCGTCGCGCTGTACGTTCTGATCGCCAATGCTTGAAATGTTGCCTTTATAGTCCAGTTGTACATTCTTGTCGCCAATTCTTGAAATGTTGCCTTTATAGTCCCGTTGTACGTCTTTGTCGCCAATTCTTGAAATACTGGCCAGATCCTCATCATCACCGGCAAAAACAGGCGTTATAAACATAAGGGCCATTAAAATAAAAATTAAAAAAATCTTTTTCATAAGAGAATCTTCAAGCCTCCTTATCGTTCATCATACGCATGGCTTTTATTCCTGAATTATTATAGCATATACGCTATTTTCCAACAAAAAGCTTCAAAGGCATAAGGACCGGACAACCGCAAGAAGACAGGCGCGGAATTTTAGAAGGTTAAGCCCCCAATCCCCCATTGCCGCAATCCTTGAGCGATACTTTGCGCCGGCCTCACGCGCCGCTTGGCCTCACGCGCCCCTACTCCGCGCCCTTGGGAGGGCTTAAGAGGGTTTGACCGTCCGCGGCATTGGTGAAAATCTCCATCTATAAGTATTATTCGGGTCTCTGTGGCAATTGGATACAAGATTTGGACGCCCGCGCGGGGCGGCCGGGCGGACCGCTTGCGACATCGGTGGAGGCTGCCCCGCCGCTTCGCCTCTGGTTACTTCAATCCTTTAAGCGGTATAATAAGGACGCTTGATAATGCCGTCATCACGCCGAGCGCCAGGATTCCCACCCTGAAACTCATAAAGTCTCCCGACAATCCGAGAAGATAGGGTATAATCCCAATCCCGAAGACAGAACCGAAGGTTATTACGAATCCCATGGCCTGCCCTCGTTCTTCCTTGTTGAACATTCTCGAAACAGTGACGAGGGAGACCGGGAAAAACCCTGTGACGATGGTGGCTTGAAGAAATAGGAGTATCTTGATCCAGCGTACGTCACATACGGCGAGAAGGACGGTCAGGGCGCCGGTTGCCAAAAGAAGGGTAAAAGTGGTCTTCCGGAGGCTCACCCGATCGGCGAAGAATCCCGCGACAATGGAGGATACCACCCCGCCTAATCGGGAAAGACCGAAGGTGGCGTTGACCTCGCCCATGGAAATCCCAAGCTCCTTCGTGAGATAGAGAGGGATAATAAAATAGAGGCCAAGATTGGCGCCTGCCGCAAAGATCCATATAATGCCGTTTAGCCACAGGGCTTTTCTCTTGAAGAGCGTGACTTGGAAATATTGCTTTTTTTTATCTGCCTGTTCCGCCTGAGACCCTTCGACCTTGAGCGCAAAGATCACGGCGCACACGAAATAGACAATGGCAAGAAGGGCAAACATGATTCTCCATGACGAGACAAAAGACATGAAGAAAAGGACCACAAATGGCGATCCGAAAATGCTCATGGAGGCCGCCGAATCGTGAATGGCGATGACCCGTCCCCATATGGGTTCTGAATAGTATTCCGTAATGATATATATCATGTTGGGAAGATACATGCCTGTTGCCATGCCCAGAAGAAATCCGAGGAAATAGAGGGCGGTGAAGCTTTTGACAAGAAGCATGGACAGATAGATACATGTGGTGGCCATAAGGGATATGACTATGACTTTCTTTGGACCGAACAGACTGGAGTAGACGCCCGAAAAGAAAAGACTTGAGGCGTATCCCACGGAGATTAGGGCGGCGATACTGCTTGCCCTCCCGTGAGTTACATGAAACTCGTCTTCCAGCAGGGGAAGAACAGGCGCGAAGATGGCCCGTCCCGTAAAATTCAGAAACCACAGGAGCCAGATAAAAGAAAGAAAAAGAAGGGCTTTTCCCGTAAGTGACTCGAAACGATGCACGGCACTAATATTAACCCGTAAGGATTGTCAATTGCAATGCCTTAATTTCGGACGCGGTCATCCGCCTTATGACTATATGACTATGACCCGTGCCATTTACGAGACGCCTCCTTCCGCGAGAATCTTTACTTTGATTGGGTCCGAGGACGCGAGACATGTACACATCCGCGAGACTCCTCGAAAGACATATCGCGACATACCGCCCGTGAAAGACCCATCGCCCATCGTCTCGGGTCACCCGCCGTCTCGCGCCCGCCTCGCCCCGTGGTCCGCACCTGCGCCATGCGCAATCCTTGAGCGCTTCCTTAAGAATAATTAAATTAGACAGTCAGAGTGCGCTTATGATAGGCTATTCCAAGTAAACCAGTGTCCTTGGAGAGGGTATGCTAAAGGCGGCGCCGGCGCTTTAAACCGGACGCACCGCCATTTGCGGCTTATACATGGTGGGAGGTGGCTATGCGTATACCAGGACTATGGCCTGAGAAGTTCAGCTCCCGCCTTTTTCTAATGACCTTTGTGGCGGGACTCATTCCGATCCTTATTTTTGCCATCCTGATTCAGAAGTACTACAGGGAGTTCCATCCCGAGATCCGGCAGACCATAAAGCGGGCCTACGATGAACAATGGTCCCACAGTGAGGTTCTTCTCAGGGAGAGCGTAGGGACCCTGGTGGAGCAGAAGGCGCGGGATGTTTCGTTACAGATTACTTTGATCCTTGGGAGTCATCCTTATATGACCCTCAAGGACCTCCAAAACGATAAAGAGTTCCGCAAGATTGCAGTCCAGTCTTTCGGGCGGACAGGATATACGTCCCTCCATGAGACCCATACGGGCATAATCCGTTTTCACAAAGAGAAGAGGCTTGAGAACATGCGGACCGGTATTCTTAAGCGTAATTTTCCTGCCCTTTGGGCCATCATACGGGAGAGCCGCAAGGGAGGAAAGCCTGCAAGCGGATATTACGGGTGGAGAAAGTCCGGCGAAGAGACCAGGCAGAAGTATATATATGTCGTTCCCGTCAGACAGCCAACAGGCGACGGTGTGCATCTAAGCGTCGGCGTGAGCGGTTCTATGGAGGAATTCAGCGACCCTATAAGAGACGCGGAGGCGGTACACCGCAAGACCGTCGAACACTTGGGCGCGGCCAGCGACAGAATTTTCCAGTCCTTCAAATGGTTTGGCATTGTTTCCATGGGATTTGGCATTGTAATTGTCTCTCTTATCGCCTTTGGGGTCGGCCTCTATTTCTCCAGAGCAATCACAAGACTCAGGGTGGCGACCCAGAAAGTTGTTGAAGGTGATTTTTCCGTATCGGTAAAACCATCCATGTCGGGCGAGGTAAGAACCTTAGCCCAGGATTTCAACCGCATGGTGCGCCAATTGGCCGATACCACCGTATCCAAAGAGCTTCTTGAGAAAAGCGAGCGGCGGCTCGTGAAAAGCAACCATGATCTCCAGCACGAAATCATCGTCCGTACCGCCGCCGAGAAAACCCTTTCGACGGAAAAAGAACGTCTTGCCGTGACCCTTCGCTCCATCAGGGACGGCGTTATCACCACGGACCGGCAAGGTAGCGTCGTCCTTATCAACAGGGCGGCGGAGGCGCTTACAGGGTGGTCGCAGGCGGAGGCAGGTGGTCGTGGTCTTGCCGAAATCTTCCGCAGTATAGATGAAGGAACGAAGATGCCTGCGGCAAATCCGGTTGATGCGACCATTGCAGGCGATGCGGAGGGCCTTGAGCGGACTCAGATTCTCGTCGGCAGGGATGGATCCGAGAGCGTGATCGCTTTAAGCGGCGCGCCGATTAAGGATAACGATGGCGCCATTCTCGGGGTCGTGATCGTGTTTCGCGACATTACGTGGCAGCGGAAAATGGAAGAACAGATGCAGCGGCTCAGGAAGTTTGAATCGGTGAGCACTCTGGCTAGAGGCGTCGCCCATGATTTCAATAATCTCCTATCTGTCATCTTAGGCAATATCTCCCTGGCCAAGATGCTTATTGATCCGGAAAATAAGATTCACCGGAGATTGACGGATGCGGAAGACGCCACGATGAAGGGCAGGGATTTGATATACAGGCTCCTCGCCTATTCCAGAGAAGGCGGCTATAAAAGGACGGCGGTTTCATTGAAACCGGTCATTCAGGAGTGGACAGACCGGGCGATGAACGGATCAGGTAAGAAATGCGCCATCCTTATTGCCGAAGATTTGTATCAGGCTGAAGTCAATAAAGAGCAGATAGGGGAAGTAATTCAGACCATCGTGATGAACGCCCGCGAAGCGACGCCCGAGGACGGCGTCATTACGGTAAGGGCGGAGAATATTAAGCTTGAAGCGTATGACACGGTCCCTCTTCCAGATGGAAACTATGTCAAAATATCGATAGAGGACCAGGGCGACGGCATATCGGACGAAGATCTCCCGAGGATCTTTGATCCCTATTTTACCACCAAAGAAATGGGAAACACAAAAGGCACAGGGCTGGGGCTTGCAATAAGCCACTCCATTGTCACCAGTCACAATGGGCTTTTCACCGTAGATTCAAGTAAGGGCGCGGGAACCGTATTTCACATCTATCTTCCGGCCTGCGTCTAGAAAGAACGTATCTTTATCTATATGAGGCAAAACTGAAAAGAAAAGCGCCAGTAGTACAATGAATATCTGCGGGAGCATACCTCCCGTTATGCGAAGAACACGGCTTTATTTCTTTCTGCCGCGCAAACCCGCTTATCCTGAACCGCGGACTTTTCTATTGAGGAAAACTTTTAACTCGCACACGACAGATCCCCCCCCACAGCTGATCATAATTTAAGGCCATGTAAGGTCATGGCCCAAAAGGTACCGGGGACTCACCCGCGCACGTCTCCATTACCGTGGGATAGCTCTCATTCCCTGGCCTTGGGGCAGTGGAATGGATAGTAAATGATGGTGTACTGATATTCAGGTAAACCATGACGCTTGGGGCAACGGAATGGACAGTAAATGAAAGGCGCGCTGATATTTTAGGCAGAATACCATACCTTAACAATTGGGTAAGCGAATGAAAGGTACTACTATCAGATAAATTAAGCCCGTCAGGGCTTATGTTATCCCTGACGGGCTTATGGTTTTTACTTAAGTTATCGGTTCGAAGTTACGCTTGCGCTCTCGCTGTCAGCGCGACATCTTTATGGCCGCCTGATTGTTTACTCACCCATCATATTGAGGAAGGGGGGTACTGTTTAGTGATCCCTTCCGCCTGCTTGGGTGATACTCATGCAAGCTTAT
>JAISPL010000003.1 GCA_031274925.1 Syntrophobacterales bacterium
GTCCAGAAAAAGGACCTGTTGACATGGGTCGCCCCCCACGCGGGGGCGTGGATTGAAACTGGGGTTATCCGTTTTGTTGTTCCAGATTGTGATTCGTCGCCCCCCACGCGGGGGCGTGGATTGAAACAAAAAGGAATTGAAACTCGTAAATCCAAGTCTCGGTCGCCCCCCACGCGGGGGCGTGGATTGAAACAAGAGGTGCGGGATGGGTGACGATTTCGAATCCAGTCGCCCCCCCACGCGGGGGCGTGGATTGAAACAGTTCGTTGGTATCGTCGGTATAGACTCGATAATCGTCGCCCCCCACGCGGGGGCGTGGATTGAAACCATTTTATTTCTCCCGTGTTATTTCAAAATGATTTGTCGCCCCCCACGCGGGGGCGTGGATTGAAACTAAGTCGGTTTTAAGATTTTTGGAGAACAGTTGAGGTCGCCCCCCACGCGGGGGCGTGGATTGAAACTATTTCCCTTCCATCTCCCCCTCCCCCCCCTACCGTCGCCCCCCACGCGGGGGCGTGGATTGAAACATGAAACAAACGACAAAAGAGGAAGGAAAAATGGAGTCGCCCCCCACGCGGGGGCGTGGATTGAAACTGGGGTCGTTTTAATCTCTACTGGTCTAATTCCCAGCCTCTTGGGGCGCCTCTTAATAGTCAGTCGTAAACCTGGGATACCCCGCCACTTGCGGCGGGGAGGCTCATTTTTATAAGGCATAATGAGTCACAATACCGCAGGAATTGGAGATATTAATCCCACTTCCCGGATCTTGGTGCCTGTCTCGGAAGGCTTTATCCGGGACTCTCCGGGGTGATGGATTTGCTTTAGCGGTGTGGGTGGTTGTATTCAAGGTTTGATTTTAGTAATATCGGGAAAAGCCAAGCTTCTCTATATTAACCGAGACGCAAAAGGTGGCTTGGCACGTTTAGCTGGAGAAATTTGCTTTTGTTTCGGTATTTTTTCTTATTTGTGGGATATATGCCGGATTGAGTGAATTGCCGCATACATCCCATGCGGCAATCAGACCAAGGCTTGCGCACCACATCAAAGTCCATCGCACGCACCTCCCATATCTCCCGCCGCCTCCACATCTCATAAAACCCTTTACATCTCCAGATACTACGTTTATAATTGCCTCGTATTATACGCTTCATGGTGAGACGATGATTACTGGCATAGGAAGCCTACCGTTTACCGACATAGACCGGACTATAGATCTGATATTTTCAACCTCCAGGGAGATCCCCTTCTGGCCCCAACTGCCTAAAAGGTCTGCCCTTGAGAATATGTACACCACGTTTCTCGACGGCGTCCCTTGTATTAATGAGACGAAGGGTGCGGTGTACATGGATACGCAAGACACGAATGGCATTGAGGAATTCTACGAAAATTTTGCTACAGAAGACCTTGATGCATTTGCCATTTCGCCGGAATCGGCCCCAGGATTTTACAGATTCCTGGAGCGGCTGGGAGAAGTGAAGGACGGGGCGAGGTTTATCAAGGGGCAACTTACGGGGCCCTTCAGTATGGGGCTTGGCCTTCCAGACGAGGAAGGAAAGCCTGTTATCTATAATTTTGGATACTTCGATATTATCAAGAAAGCGCTTCACATGAAGGCGAAGTGGATGATAGACAGATTGAGACGCGCCGCGCCAGGCAAGGAGATCATCATATTCTTCGACGAGCCATACATGGTCTCCTTCGGCTCTGCCTATGTATCTATCGCGAAAGAGGGTGCGACTGGCCTTTTTGACGAGGTAACCGGAGGCCTTGAGGCAAAACGGGGGATCCATTGCTGTGGCAACACCGATTGGTCGGTGCTCTTCAACTCAACCATTGATATTGTCAATTACGATGCTTTCAATTATCTGGAGACAATATTTTACTTCAAGGAAGACCTGCTCAGGTTCCTTGGACGTGGCGGATGGATTTGCCCCGGTATCATACCTTCATCCGAAAAGGCACTTGAGATATCGCTCAAAGACATCAAAGACCTGTGGAGTACTTTTCTTGCCGAGATGGTGAAGATAAATGTTGACGCGACGCGAAGCGAGTGGCTCTTTACCACAAGCTGTGGGCTTGGGAACCTTGGCGAAAAAGAGACCGAAGCGGCCATGAAGTTACTTGCAGAGCTCTCAACGGGTCTTTGATTCGGGACCATATTTTCATAGAATCGTCCAGTCAAAAAATGATATGAAAAAATGGGTATGAACACCACTCGCAGGCACGGGTCCATGGCTGTTTTTCGGGCAGTGGCCAGAAAACACCCACATGGTCCTCCTGTGACGGACATGTTCAGGGGAGTTTGAGAGCCAAAGGAGGAAAGAAAGATGGCTGCTGTAATTCTCGATGGGAAAGCCTTGGCACAAAAGCTTGAAGTCGAGCTTGCCGTGCGCGTCCGGGCAATCAAGGATAAGTCCGACGGAAAGCCGCCGATCCTTGCGACCATTCTGGTGGGTGATGACCCCGCATCAGCGACCTATGTGCGTATGAAGGGGAATGCATGCAGACGTGTGGGAATGGAGTCGGTGAGAATTGTCCTGCCCCAGACGGCGGGCACCGAAGAGTTGCTTGGTGAGATAGACAAGTTGAACGGGAACCCGGACGTGCATGGTATCTTGCTGCAGCATCCGGTCCCTTCGCAGATTAACGAACGGCTCTGTTTTGACAGAATCGCCTTAGAAAAGGATGTGGACGGTGTAACGGCACTCGGTTTCGGCAGGATGGCAATGAATGAGTCTGCCTACGGCTCGGCGACCCCTGCCGGCATCATGCGGCTTCTTCGCCACTACAGCATACCTCTTCAAGGCAGGCATGTGGTAGTGGTTGGCCGGAGTCCCATTCTCGGCAAACCTGTCGCCATGATGTTTCTTAATGCCAATGCGACGGTCACGGTGTGCCACTCTATGACCGAACAACTCCCAAAAGTAATAGGACGGGCGGACATTGTGGCCGGAGCGGTGGGTAAGCCTGAATTTATCAAGGGTGCGTGGATAAAAGAAGGGGCGGTCGTCATCGACGCTGGCTATCACCCGGGGAATATCGGTGATGTGGAGCTTTCCGTTGCGGCCGGCAGGTGTTCGGCCTATACCCCGGTTCCGGGCGGAGTAGGCCCGATGACTATTGCCACGCTTATTGCTCAGACGGTAGAGGCTGCGGAGAAGGGTCTGCGGCGGAACGGATGAGGCCAGAACCAGGCAGTCCCGGCGCGATGGTTTTTATTTTGTTCCTCCAAGTGCTACGGACATGGTGAGGACCACATGAGGGTTCTGCAATGCAAGCAGGTGGTTCAGTCATTTTTCGCAGAAATAGGCGGTTACGAGGGCCACACGGAGAGCAGGGCGCTTCGATACAACAATCGTACCTACCACATCAGGCCAGATGATGCTTATATTTTTCCGGATCGCATTGTCTGTGTTGAGTACGAAGCCTTGAAGAAGCCCGTTGAAAGCATCGGTAAATACTGGTGGCTTTTTAGGCGTACTGATTGGCTTGATGAGGCGCTGGAGATGCACTGTTTTCTCTTTATTTTGAACAAGAAGACCGGTCAGGTCCAGGGGGAAAGCAGTGTGATTCTCGGCGAAGAACTGTCGCGGGTGTACCCTGACGCGTTTCACTTCAGATGTCTTTTGCCAGGTGAAGTATCTGCAGAGCGAATTCGCTACCTTCTGGACGGGACGTTTTAGCCGAAAGCAATATCTTCTGCTCAATGGTCATGATGGAGTATAAGGGTTTGTGGTAATCGATATTTCTCCCTCTTAAAAGCATCCATTTTCTCTCCGCCCTCTTTTTTCCTTAATAATAAGGGTTTTATATCCCATGATGCGAAGATTTCAGCAGTTCCTTCTCTCTGTATTTTCTGCGTTGTGTATGTAATGGTGGCATATACAGCCAGAAAGTTGTTCATCATATAGCTTGCAGTCGCCGTGTATGCGAAATGAACTGCCACTCTATGTTCGCCTCTGAGGTCTGGCCTGGTTGGTGTACGCCTCTCGCCTGAGAAGCTACTGCCCCTATAGAGTCGCCTTGATGTGTTATGTAACTTTTAAATTAGGAGGTTGCCATAGCCAAACAGATGGTTTTGTGAGTAATCTCATAGTCTTTACACTTTTTCCTGTTTTTTTGAATCATTTGCAGGAAGGTACTCAAGGAATAAGGCTGTGTCATATATCGTTTGACACGGGCAACTGACCCGCGGGAAATGGCTGAGAAGTTCTGGACAAGAAGCTGTTTTGCGGGTAGAGTGTATAATGGCTGCTTTGGTATTTCGTGCTATAGCCCGATCGGCAGCCACGTTCCCCTCCGACATGTTTCCCAGATAACGCCGAAAAATGAGGAAAATTAAGAGGGCTAACGGAAGGAGAAAATAATGAAGGGGCCTTTGCCAAGCTACGAAAAATGTTTTTTTTGCGGGCCTGCTACCGGCGGGCTTGCGCTCGGGATAGAATACCGGGAAGGGAGTGCGTTCGCGGAATTTACCGCCCAGGAGAAATTCCAAGGTTACGATGGAGTACTGCATGGTGGCATCGTGACGGGAGTCCTTGACGAGGTTATGTGGTGGACCCTCTTTATGGAGACGAGAGTTGTCGCGGCAACCTGGAAGATAGATGTAGAGTTCCGGCGACCAATCAAATGCGGCAATGTGTATTATGCCTCTGCGGAACTTCTCTGCTCGAATCACGGCAACTATTATATGTCTGCGGTTATCGAAGATAAGGCAAAGAAAGTCGCGGCGCGGGCCGGAGGCATGTTCCGGAAGACGAAAGGGTTTACCATGGAGGAGATGGTAAAACACCTTAATTTCAGGGGAGTTTCTGAGGAGGTTAGATCGCTCTTTTCCACATAATTTTTGAACCGCCGAAATTCAGTCGATAGGGAATAATGAGTAAAATTTTGAACAATGAGAGTCACAACCATGAATGAGACGGAAGATGTGTACAAACTGTTCTTGCAGGAACTGGCAGTGTTCAGGAAACACGTGAGTGAACCCTGAAAGTAGGCCGTGGAAAATATGAAGTCAAGAAGTAAAGAACGCTTGTGGAAAACGGTTATGATGGAATTGCCGTGATTGGCAACGACCAAAAAATTGTCTCATGAAGCAGACGTTTTTCACAATGTTAGGTTACCGCAGGACCGAAATCAAGGCGAACAATATTATCAGGATCTTCCGTATCTCTAAGGAGACCTTTGCTGTGCAAAGTGGTGTATGAGATAAGTCTATTGAGGCAGAGGCGACTCGGAGGCCATTATGGAATTGTTGAGGATTTCCCTGGAGAAGAAACTGGGTGAACCGACAAGACGCCTTGCATGGTTTAACGAGACGGCCTTCAATAGAAGAGGAGTTGGGAAAACTGGGTCTTCTGGCCGATCTCACTGACATCTGATTTATCGCTGTCCCCGACGATATGCTGAGAAAATCGGATACCATTGGTGAAGATGATCGTCATATCATGCGAAAACATGTGAAAATAGGAGGAATGGTTGCGCAGAATTTCCCGGACAGCGCAGGTATTTCCGAAGTTCTCCTGTTCTACCATGAAAGATGAGACAGGAGAAGTTATTCCGAATAGACTCAGGAGTGAAGAAATACCGCTCACCGCACTGATGAGATCGTCCTGTTGTTATGCGTTGGCGGGTCCCATCGGAGCGATAGACGTGAAAGAGGTTCTTGAAAAGATATTGAGGCAGGCTGGGACGACATTATATTTCTACTTTACCAGCGTAGAGCATTACTATCATAGCATACATAGTGTAATAATCTTGAAAATGAGGATTATTATACAGTGTAAAAAAACAAAGTGAAAACTTTAATGAACCTCCCCGCCGCTTGCGGCGGGGAATTAGACCCGTATAGATTAAAAGTGGCCTCATGAAAGGATTTTAGCGATATAAATGCAAAAACTGCGGATGCAATTGAGCTTTAAAGACCCAGCGCGGTTCAGCTTTACCCCTGGCGGAAAAGATAGGCATCTGTTCCCCATTGGTCGCAAGACTTACCGATGATTCCCATCAAGCCTCTCAAATCCTGTCTCGATAAGGCAAAACTTTGGAGACAGGGAAAACGCGATGCTCTGAAGATGTTTTCGCCTTAAAGTAATATATCGCGGGGTTCACACCCCATGGCCAGTCCGCGTCAAGAATTCTCTTGACTGATGACGCTCCTATGGGTTCATATACCTTTGATAGGAAATGGAAAATCCACAAAACCTACCGCCTTCGCTCCTGATCTTCGTTTTTTGTTCCTTGGTTCTCTGCGTCTGGGCCATTGTGGACATTACGAGGAGTGCTTTCACCAGACTCAATAAGCTGATGTGGCTTGCTATCGTTCTTTTTGCCCCCTTTGGCATATTTATCTACTTTTTTATCGGAAGGAGACTGAAGCCGGTCAGTCATGGGTCTAGGCCGGAAAAGGAATCTGCGACTGCGCCCGCAAGATCCGGGAATCCTTCGGAATCTGCCCCGCACCGAAGAATCTCATGGCCGTCTCTTACCAGTTTCGCCATAACGGCCTTGCTCTGTGTCGTTATTTACATAAACGTGGTCTCTTTGTTTGGGACGGAAAAGACTGGATGGATCCTTATTTCAGCGATGATTATCGTGGGAATGATTCTGGCTTTCCTGCAGTTCGGACGAAGCCGAGGCAAGTAATGGTATGGGCTTAAGCGAAAATTGTTTACAATCGTGACCTCGCAATCTAAAATAATTGAGAAATAGGACGCTGGATCCAATCTCGGCAGAAATATGGGTCTGGATACTGGATTAGCGAGAGAGGAGAGGCATGATTCAGCCTACCAAGATAATTGCCATCGGTCTCAATTACCACGACCATGCCAGGGAGCTGAATATGACAGTCCCTGATTGTCCGCTTGTTTTTCTTAAGCCGCCGTCATCGGTCATCGGGAGCGGTGAATCCATCATTTGTCCACCACAGACTGAGGAGTTGCACTATGAAGGCGAGTTGGCCGTTTTAATCAAAGACAGGGTGCGCAATGTGTCGGCAGAAGAGGCGACCCGTCACATAGCCGGGTATACGTGTGCCAATGACGTCACCGCGAGAGACCTTCAGAGGAAGGATGGCCAGTGGACCAGATCAAAGTCTTTTGATACCTTTTGCCCTCTCGGGCCGAGAGTCGTTTCTGACATTGATCCGACGGAATGTGAGCTGGTGACAAGAGTCAATGGGGTGATAAAACAGCATCTCAACACGAACAACATGATTTTCAATGTCTACGAACTTGTTTCGTATGTATCCGGTATTATGACTCTTATGCCGGGTGATGTGATTATC
Source organism: Syntrophobacterales bacterium (assembly GCA_031274925.1). Taxonomy (NCBI): domain Bacteria; kingdom Pseudomonadati; phylum Thermodesulfobacteriota; class Syntrophobacteria; order Syntrophobacterales; species Syntrophobacterales bacterium. The sequence continues at coordinate 7,286 of JAISPL010000003.1, forward strand.
ACGGGCACGCCTCCCGGGGTAGGCCCCATCAGGGTGGGAGATGAGGTCGAGGTAGAGATAGAAGGCATCGGAGTGCTCAGAAATACCGTGCAGCGGTAAGAAGCAATTACCGCAGGACGACGGAAAGAGATAGCCTCTGTGTGCACGAAGCAGTCTTGGTGCGGTTGTGGACTTAAGCGATTGAGGTTGGGCCGCGCACACATATTTCATTTTTAAAAAGGAGCGGAGAAATGGAGAATATAACCTTTGAAGTGTTTCAGAGTATGGATTTGCGGGTTGCGGAAATCAAATCCTGCGAGGAAGTAGAAGGGGCGGACAAGCTCTATAAGCTTACTATCAATGTTGGAGAAGAGCGGACCATAGTTGCCGGAATTAAACAATTCTACACAAAAGATGAACTTACGGGAAAGAAGATCGTTATGGTCACTAATCTGGAGCCAAGAAAGATCAGAGGCATACTTTCGCACGGGATGCTCCTCGCCGCGTCAACCGAAGATAAATCATCGGTGGTGCTTCTTACCGTAGATAAGGAAATCCAGAACGGCAGTAAGGTATCGTGACAGATTAGCGGGCCTGCCGACTTACCTCCGGACGGATAACAACATCGAGCCGCATCTGAGCCACCCATGCTGAACGGTATTTTGCTTTTCATTACTGGTCTTGCGCTTTTTCTCTTTGGAATGATGAAACTTAGCGCGGGGATGCAGATTGTCTTAAGCGGTCGCATTCGAAACTATATTAAATTTTCCGTAAGGAACCCTTTTATGGGTCTTGTTACGGGTGTGGGCGCCACCACTGTCTTTCAGAGCAGTTCGGCTACGACGCTCCTTACTGTGGGAATTGTGAGTGCCGGACTTATCAGTTTTCGCCATTCTCTCGGCATAATCCTCGGGGCAGACATAGGAACGACGCTTACGGTCCAGTTGGTGGTGTGGAATGTGACCCGCCTTTCTCCATTCATAATATTCGCCGGAGTTGCAATATTCCTCTCAGGAGTGGAAAGGTTGAAACCGATAGGAGAGGTGATCATCTACTTCGGTTTCATATTTTTTGGTCTCAATCTCGTGGGCGATGCCACCGAGCCTTTGAAACAGAGTCAGTATTTCCTCAGTCTTTTCAGAGAGCCGAAACACCCCTTTCTCGGTCTCGCTGTCGGGATTATTTTCACGGCAATCGTCCATGCGTCAGCCATCCCCATCAGCATACTCATAATTCTCGGTCAACAGGGGCTGATATCCCTCGAAAATGCCTTACCTGTCGTGTTGGGTGCGAATATCGGAACGACGGCCACCGCTATTGTTGGAAGCATGTTTATGAGCGTGAGCGGGAAGAGGAGCGCCCTTGCACACCTCCTGTTTAAATGCTTTGGCGTGGGAGTCTGTTTGCTCGTCTTTCCCTTCTTTATCGGATTGCTTAAAGCTCTGTCGCACAATATTGCCCAGCAGATCGCGCTGGGTCATATTATCTTGAGCCTTCTTATTGTGGCCATGTTTATATTCCTGCTTACACCCTTTGCCCACATTGTGGAGTTCATATTGCCGGGGAAAGATGAGGCACTGCCCTTGTGGCCTGAATATCTTGATGAGAAGTGCCTGGCCAAGACAAGTGACGCGCTGGATTGTGTCAATAAGGAATTGCTGAGGGAGATCATGCTGGCAGGAAGGATGTTTTCCGGGAGCGTAGGACTGATTGCCGACTGGAACGAGACACGGAAGAAAGACATCATGTACATCGAACTTGTGGTCGATAACCTGCAGGCCGAGATAACGAGTTTTCTGTGGAATATCTCGTCTGGCGAGCTTTCGCCCGTGCTCTCAAAGAGGCTTTTTGCTTTTTCCGTAATAGTTGACGAAATCGAGAGGATTGGCGATCGCTCCACCAATATCGTTGAATTATCCGAATCACGGCATAAAACCAAGGCGGCATTCACCGATCAGGCATATGCCGAAGCAGAAGAAATAGGAAACATGGTGTGTAAGAATATCGAGGACGCCACCTTTCTCCTTCAGACAAAGGACCAATCCCGTACAAAAGACATCTTTTACAGGCATGAAGAGATAAGACTTAAGGCGAGAGAGGCTGCAGAAAAACATCTGAAGCGGTTCTATATGAAGCAGTGCAGGGCCGAAGCAGGTCTTTTGTTTATCGACATTCTTATAAATCTTGAAGTCATATCTGGACATTGTCAGATTATTGCGGAGCGCATCAAAGGGCTTTCGTTGGACGATTATGCAAGCTCTATGGAATGAAAAGCAATCACTTCCGGTTCAGAGAGATACAGTTTTGTTGTCACATGTTATATCAGGACAAAAAGATCATGTTTGGACGGTTTTTTAAGTCTGGCGTTCATCAGCACTTTTCGTGCCGGGTGGGATAACATCGTCAGCTATCCACGATTGATGTGGTGATGACGGGTATTTACGACGATGGCGCATGTTTCTTTCTGGCAGGGGAGCACTAGCCTTAGGCCCCTTCAATACCATGAATAGAGAAATAATCTTCTGTTTTTCTGATGATCAGGCATTGGTTCGACCGATCTTATTACCTACGAGCCCTATTTATTGACATTTTGGCCGCAATAAGTCATATTTTCACGGAATGAAAAACGAAGAGCAGCGCTTAAGAAAAATACGCAACATAGGAATCGCGGCCCATATTGACGCCGGTAAGACTACTGTGACCGAGCGCATCCTTTTCTATACGGGAAAGACACATAAAATAGGAGAGGTGCACGAAGGCACAGCCACCATGGATTACCTGCCCCAGGAGCAGGAAAGAGGAATCACTATTACCTCTGCGGTAACGACATTTTATTGGGCTAATCATGAGATACAACTGATAGATACCCCTGGTCACGTCGATTTTACCATAGAGGTGGAGAGGTCACTTCGCGTGCTTGATGGCGTGGTCGCCGTTTTTTGCGGTGTCGGCGGTGTTGAGCCACAGTCGGAGACCGTGTGGCACCAGGCCGATAAATATCATGTTCCTAGGATCGCATTTGTAAACAAGCTTGACCGCCTGGGATCCGACTTTTTCGCCGTTATGGATATGTTGGTAGAGAAACTTGGGGCGAACCCGATTCCTATACAGATACCCTTGGGGAAGGAAGACGGCTTTTACGGAGTAGTCGATCTCATTACCATGAAAGGTATCGTATGGGATGAAGAAGATTCGGGTATAACCTACAGAGATATTTCGATACCAGCGGAATACAGAGAGATAGCGGGAATTTACAGGGAAAAGCTTTTTGAAAAACTTTCCCTTATTGACGACAATTTTATGGAGCTTTACCTAGAAGGGCAAGAGATCGGAGAAGCCCTTGTGCATGAGGTATTGAGGAAAGGTACGGTTGGGCTTAAATGCGTACCCGTTCTCCTGGGGACCGCGCTTAAAAACAAAGGCATACAGTCCCTTATGGATGCAGTGGTGCGGTATCTTCCTTCGCCCCTAGATGTGCCTCCCGTGCAGGGTGTAAACCAGGAAACCGGCGAAATTGTGTATCGTTTTTCAAAAGATAATGAGGATTTCACAGCTCTTGCATTCAAGGTGGTCATGCAGGAGGGGAGAAAACTCGTGTATGTCAGGGTTTATTCGGGTATTGTCAAGGTGGGAGACGATATCTTCAATGTGAACCTTAATAAAAAAGAGAAAATTTCCCGTATTTTCAGGATGCATGCCAATCACAGGGAGCGTATTGAGGAGGCAAGAGCAGGAGCGATTGTGGGGATGATAGGGCTCAAGGATACGTCCACCGGTCACACACTGACAGGGATCAACCCGGTCGCCCTGGAGCAGATCGAAATCTACAAACCCGTGATATCCGTTGCGGTGGAGCCCAAGAGGAACATTGATCAGGAGAAGCTACTTCTCACGCTCCAAAGAATTGCCGAAGAAGATCCCACGTTTATTGTCAGAACAGACGAAGAGGCCTACCAGACAATAATCTCCGGAATGGGTGAACTCCACCTTGACGTGGTTGCCAGAAGGATCAAAGAAGAGTTTGGTGTCGACCTCCTCGTCGGTAAACCCCAGGTGGTATATAAGGAGACGATAGAACGGGAGGTCACCTTAGAACATACGTTTGAAAAGGTCTTGCCTGGTATACCCGGCGGCACAACGGGTAGCGGGGCGCAGAAAGGGTGGGTGTCCCTGCATGTTTCTCCCAGCCGGCGCGGTGAAGGAAATATGGTCACCTCTAGGATACCGGAGGACAATCCAGTATTCCCTCACGTGATAGCAGTGGAGGAAGGTATAGTCGAGGCGTCCCATATAGGCGTGCTTAAGGGTTTCCCTCTAGTGGACGTGAAAGTGGAGATTATTGACGCCTTATTCAGTAGTCCTGAGTTTGCGAGGCTTACCCTCAAGATGGCCGCATATGAAGGGTTCCGTAAAGCCTGCTCTGAGGCGAAGCCTGTGCTTCTTGTTCCTTTTATGTCTCTCACTGTTACGGTGCCGAATGAGTTCCTTGGAGATATAATCGGAGACCTTAACGCGAGAAGGTGCCAGATTTCCGAGGTAGTGTCGAAAGATAGGATCACCGTGGTTCAGGCGAAGGCACCCCTCACGAAGATGTTCGGTTATTCCACGGACGTGAGATCTCTTTCCCAAGGTAGGGCTTCCTTTACCATGTATTTTTCCCACTACGATAAGATTGACAATGGATAGAGTAAAAGAACTGCTGCAATTTTTGCGGAAAAAAAACGATTATGTCTCGGGGGATTACATTGCAGGTAAAATGGGCATTTCAAGAACTGCGGTATGGAAATATGTGAATTATCTTGAGCAGATGGGCTATACCGTAAAAAAATCTAAAGGCAAAGGATATAATTTGCTGAAAGAGCCTGACAGGCTTTATCCCTGGGAAATAGAGAGATATCTTGACACCCGTTACGTGGGTCGCAAGATCACCTGTAAGGAGACTGTCGATTCTACGAACCTGCTCGCGTTCAGACTTGCTCTTGCGGGTGAGCCTGAAGGTGGTGCCGTGGTGGCGGAATCGCAAAATATGGGAAAAGGGAGGCTCGGGCGCGTATGGTTTTCGCCGTACGGGAAAAACCTCTGCCTGTCCGTGATTTTTAGGCCCCATGTCCATCCTTCTCGCATCTATCCCATCACTTTTCTGTCATCCCTTGCTGTATACGATACCATTGAGGCTCTTGGTGCGGAACCGACGCTAAAGTGGCCAAACGACGTGCTGATCAAGAGTAAGAAGGTGTGCGGAACTCTGCTTGAGCTCTCCACGGAAGCGGAGATGGTAAAATTCGTGGTGGTGGGTATAGGGCTTAATATCAACATGAAGAAGCAAGAGATGTCCGAAGAGATTAGAGAGAAGGCTACATCTCTGTCGATAGAGAAAAAAAAGATATATGAAAGACCGGCTGTCTGTGGTATGCTACTCTCCTACTTGGAAAAATACTACGAGATTTTCAGAGAGAAGGGTGAGTCGGAGATCTGCCGCATCTGGGAAGATAGAGCCGACATAAAAGATAAGTATTTAGAGATTGTCCAGATGGGTGACATCTACAAAGGAATATCGGAAGGTATTGATAAGGATGGGGCCATTCTCATTAATGAAGGGGGAACTGTGAGAAAAATTATTGCGGGAGACGTAAATTATTAGCTTATGTTACTTGTTATAGATATTGGAAATACAAATATTGTTTTTGGCGTATACAACGACGATACCTTGGTCAACCATTGGAGACTCAGCGCCTCCATCCAGAAGACAGTCGATGAGAATGCGATCCTGTTGAACAGTCTCCTCGGTTTTGAGAAGATAAACCTTGTTGATATAGACAGCGCGATTATATCGTGCGTGGTCCCGCCCATGTTGATACCTTTCGAAATCATTTGCCGTAAATATGTAGGAATCAGACCTCTCGTGGTAGAGCCCGGAATCAAGACGGGCATGCCCATATTATATGAGAACCCCCAGGAAGTAGGCGCGGACAGGATTGTTAATGCTGTAGCAGGCTACGAAAAGTACAAGAAATCACTCATAATAGTCGATTTTGGAACAGCAACCACCTTTGATTATGTAACCGCAAGAGGTGAGTACGCAGGAGGAGCGATTGCACCGGGGATCATGATATCATTGGGTGCCCTGTTTGAAAGCGCCTCAAAACTTCCTAGGGTTGAGCTGATAAAACCAAAAAGCCTCATAGGGAGGAACACCGTACATGCCATGCAGTCGGGAATCATTTACGGCTATGTTGGCCTAGTTGATGGAATAGTAAACAAGATGAAAGAAGAGGTCAGGACAAACCCGTATGTTATAGCCACCGGGGGGTTGTCGAGTTTCATCTTTAAGGAATCTCAGACGGTAGATGAAGTAGATGAGATGCTCACTCTTAGGGGATTAAAAATACTCTACCAGAAAAACAAGGACCATCATAAATTCAAATAGCTAGACCGTCCTTTTGGAAAAATGGGCACACCAGAGGGTGTGCGCTTCTTTTTGCTGATTTTTAGAACAAAATTACTATCTGACGATAGAGCCAGTCTTGCTGGTGCGCTTGAATTGGGAAGTATCTCCAACTAACCGTAGGCGGTATAGATGTCTTGTTAGGATTGCCCAATAATGATTTTTAAGGTTTTCTATCGTCTGGAATAGAAAACCCGAGCATTCCATTTCTGTACCCCCCCCTTTTTTTTTAACCGGACACTCATAAATCCAAAAATAGGTTGTAGTCATAGCCATAGACAGTGTCGACATGAGATCAAGCTAATACACTAAGTCAAAGGAATATGCAACGAATCTCAACAGCAGCAATGAAAGACGAAGTTTGCTTAAGAGTACCTTGTGGCTATCCCTCTCCAACGTTTAAGGTGTAGAAGCATTTTCGACCAAATGGCGCAGTCGGTAG
>JAISPL010000004.1 GCA_031274925.1 Syntrophobacterales bacterium
AACTCGTCACCCCCATCGCCCTTGAGAAGGAACTCCGTTTCGCTATCAGGGAAGGTGGAAAGACCGTGGGAGCAGGTGTTGTAACCGAGATTATAGAATAAGGGGTAGAAGATGAGGCAATTAGTGATCCTTGCATGTATTGATTGCAAGAACAGGAACTATACAACCACAAAGAACAAGCAGAAGACACCGGACAGGCTGGAACTCAAGAAATACTGTAATACGTGTAAAAAACATACCGCTCATAGGGAGACAAAATAAAAGGCCAGTAGCTCTAACGGACTAGAGCACCGGACTCCAAATCCGGGTGTTGGGGGTTCGAATCCCTCCTGGCCTGTAAATTACGGAGACATCATGGATTTCAAGTTTAAAGAAAATACTGATAAAGTCAAGGATTACTTCAGAGAAGTATATGCGGAGGCAAAGAAAGTAACCTGGCCGTCAAGAAAAGATGCCCTGAAAGGCACTTATGTGGTCCTTATCACCACCGTGATTGCCGCAACATTCTTGGGAATAGTCGATGTGAGCATTACAAAGTTGATACAACCATTACTGCGTGGATAAAAATATGACTGTGGAAGCAGCAGAAAAGAAATGGTACGTTGTCCACACCTATTCTGGCTATGAACAGAAAGTGAAAGAGGCCTTGGAAGATGTTATCAAGACGGCCAACATGGATGATTATTTCGGAGAAATAATTGTTCCATCCGAAGTAATTATGGAGAGGGTGAAAGGTAATATCAAGAAATCCCAGAGGACGGTTTTTCCCGGTTATATCATTGTGAACATGCTAATGAACAACGATACCTGGTATCTGGTCCGGAGCACTCCAAAGGTAACCGGTTTCGTAGGATACGATAAGATGAATCCCCCTCCTTTACCTGATAAAGAAGTGAAGGATATTATCTATGCAATCCAGGAAGGCAAAGGAAAGATCAGGCCGAAGATACGCTTCGAAAAAGGTGACACCATCAAGGTGACGGAAGGGCCCTTTATGAATTTCACCGGCACGGTGGAAGAGATAAAGCCCGAGAAAGGAAAAGTAAAAGTACTCCTCAACATCTTCGGCAGGACCACGCCGGTAGAACTGGATTTTATACAGATTGAAAAAACGTAAAGGAGTTTGAGATGGCGAAAAAAGTTGTTGCTATGGTGAAATTGCAGTTGCAAGCAGGTCAGGCAACCCCTTCACCGCCTGTTGGGCCGGCCCTTGGCCAGCACGGTGTTAATATAATGGAATTCTGCAAGGCTTTTAATGAAAAGACGAAAAGCCAGGAAGGTACGGTTATCCCGGCTCACATTACCATTTTTTCCGACAGAACCTTCACCTTTGTGACCAAGACGCCTCCCGCGACGTTTCTTATTAAAAGAGAGGCAAAACTGGCGAAAGGCGCGAGCAATCCAAAAAAAGAAGTGGCGGGCAGTATCACGAAATCACAGGTAAGAGAGATTGCCCAGTTGAAGATGCAGGATCTCAATGCGAAGGATATGGAGGGAGCCGTTAAGATTATTGAAGGCTCTGCGAGGAGTATGGGGCTTGAAGTAGTGGAAGGATAAAAAAATCAGCTATCGTTGAGATGGCTATCAGCATGTAGCAAAAAGAAGCCGTGCCTCTGGTACGGTTTTCCGCTTGATTCGCTGACCGATGACCGCTAAGAAAAAGGAGTAATTAATGGCAAAGGAAGCTAAGAAGTATGCGGAGGCCAAACAGAAAGTAGACAGGGAGAAGAGGTACATGATGGATGAGGCCATGGACCTACTGCCTGGAATCTGCTATGCAAAATTTGATGAGACGGTGGAGTTGGCGCTGCGTTTGGGAGTTGATCCGCGACACGCCGACCAGATGGTAAGAGGAAGCGTGGTCCTGCCCAACGGTTTGGGCAAGAAAGTGCGGGTCCTTGTTTTCGCTAAAGGACAAAAAGAAAAGGAAGCCGAAGAAGCCGGTGCGGATTTTATCGGTGCCGAAGATCTGATCGACAAAATTCAAAAAGGTTGGACTGATTTTGACAAAACTATCGCTACGCCCGATATGATGGGCCAGGTGAGTAAGCTCGGCAAGATCCTTGGTCCGCGTGGGCTTATGCCGAACCCGAAGGTGGGCACGGTTACCTTTGAGATAGGCAAAACCGTGAAGGAAATGAAGGCAGGCAGAGTAGAGTTCAGAGTTGACAAGGCCGGCAATCTTCACATTCCTGTGGGAAAAGTAAGTTTCGGGAAAGAAAAACTGCTAGAGAACGTAAATTCACTTATTGACGCCGTTATTAGGCTCAAGCCTCCTTCCAGCAAAGGAACCTATATAAAAGGCATTGCCGTCTCCACTACAATGAGTCCCGGAATAAAAGTCGACCCTGCTTATGCGCGGAGTCTGACGAGATAGGGAAAAGGTCAGAGAAAGTAGGTGCTCATATGTCAGTTAAACGATTACGGCCTACTGAGACTTTACACACATTGCCGTCTCCCTGACTTTCCATACATATTATATTAGAAAGGAGGGATGAAAACCATTGGAAAGACAAAAAAAAGAGCAAGTAGTTGAAGAACTCGGCGCTAAGCTTAAAGAGTTGAACTACATGTTCCTCACGGAGTACAGCGGTATGAACGTCGCTCAGTTGACCAAGCTTAGGCGAGAACTGAGGGGCGTGGATGCCGAGTTCAGCGTGGTCAAGAACAGCCTTCTGAGGATCGCGTCGGAAGGTACTAAGGCCGAAGCCCTGAAGGATCGGTTTGCCGGTCCCAACGCGATTATCTGCATCAATAAGGACCCCACGAGCACCGCAAAAGTGATCGCAGGGTTGTCGAAAGAGATGCCGAATTTGAAGCTCAAGGCGGGTTACCTTGGAGACAGGGCGATAAGCGTCGAAGAGATCCTGAAGCTCGCGACGCTGCCGTCAAGAGAGGCGCTTATTGGCCAACTAATGGGACTGTTGCAGGGTATGCCGCAACGGCTCGTTTATGTGCTGTCAGGCAATCTTAATAAGCTTATGTGGACGTTGAATGCGATAAAAACCAAAAAAGAAGAAGCAGCGTAAAGGAGGAGATGAATGGGCGCTACAAAAGAAGAGGTAATACAGTTTATCGAGAACATGACGGTTCTTGAACTTTCCGATTTCATAAAGGCGTTGGAGGAGAAGTTTGGGGTATCTGCAGCAATGCCCGTGATGGCCGCTGCAGCAGGAGCGTCGGTAGCCGCCGCCGCAGCCACACCGGCAGAAGAACAGACAGAGTTTAACGTGATCCTGACAGGGTATGATGCAGATAAGAAGATCCAGGTGATCAAGGTCGTAAGGCAGATCACAAGCTTGGGTCTCAAGGAAGCAAAGGACTTGGTCGAGGGCGTGCCCAAACCAGTAAAAGAAGCCGTTTCAAAGGACGAAGCAGCCAATATCAAGAAGATGCTTGAAGAGGTAAGCGGCCAGATAAAAGTAGAGTAGAGGGTATCAGTTGTGACAGACAATCGAGATGCAGCGTATAACGGTCATTATGGCTGTTATACGCTGATCCGTTAAGAGGTGAACAAAAATTATGAGGGAAACCTTTAACAATAGGATCTTTAGAAAAAATTACGGGAAGATAAAGGGAATACTTGATATCCCCAACCTGATAGAAATCCAGCTTGATTCCTACGAGAAGTTTCTCCAGACAGATATCCCCTTCGACAGACGGGACAATGTGGGGTTGCAGGCGGTATTCAACAGTGTATTTCCCATGAAAGATTCCCACGACACCACTTCCCTTGAATTTGTGAAGTATGAGATAGGTGAACCGAAAAACACGGAAGAAGAGTGCCTCGTAAGAGGACTCAACTTTGCCGCGCCAATGAAGGTGACGATACGGCTTGTGGTGTGGAATGTGGACCCTGAAAAGACCAGAGACATCAGGGCGATCAAAGAGCAAGATGTATATTTCGGAGAGATCCCCCTTATGACTGAAAGGGGTACATTTATCATCAACGGCACTGAAAGGGTTATTGTAAGTCAGCTTCACAGGTCTCCAGGCGTCTATTTTGATACCGATCAGTCGAAAGTGCCCTTAAGCGGGACTGTTTCATATACGGCACGGATAATCCCATACCGGGGCTCCTGGCTTGATTTTGAATTTGATTCCAAAGAGTTCGTGTATGTGAGAATAGATAAAAAAAAGAAGATACCCGCCACACTGCTCCTAAAATCTTTAGGGTATTCGGAAAAAGAGGTACTTGATTACTTCTACGACAAAGAAATTGTACACATAAAGGATAACAAGCTTTTTAAAGAGACACTTCCGGCGCTCCTCGTCGGCCAGAAAGCGCCTTCCGATATCGTGAATACGGCCACGAAGGAAGTTCTGGTAAAAAAGCACAAGAAAATCACCAAAACGGTACTCAAAAAAATGGAGCACGCCCATATCACCGAGATCCAAGTGGAAGAAGATGACGTGGTGGGCAGGATCACGGCGGACACGGTTATGGATCCCCATACCAAAGAGATCCTCATTCCCATTAACAGGGAGATCACGAAGGAAGACCTGGCCAAGGTGATAAGCAAGGGTGTGACTAATTTCGATGTACTCTTCATTGATAATCTCACCGTAAGCTCGTCGCTTCGCAATACACTTCTTACGGACAAGACCTCGACGAAAGAGGAATCGCTCCTTGAGATATACAGGAAACTTAGGCCGGGAGACCCACCGACCATAGAGTTCGCAGAAGCCCTCATTCAGAACATGTTTTTCAGCCCTGAGAGGTATGATCTATCCAGAGTCGGAAGGCTCAAAATCAACCATAGGCTCGGTCTTGATATCCCTCTTGATGTCTCGGTACTCAGGAAGGATGATATTATTGAAGTGGTAAAGCAGCTTATTAAGCTGAAAGACGCAAGAGGTCCCGGAGATGACATTGACAATTTGGGAAACAGGCGCGTGAGGACGGTGGGCGAGCTTCTCGAAAACCAGTTCAGAATGGGCCTCGTGCGGATGGAGAGAGCAATTAAGGAGAGGCTTACGTTTCCCGAGATGGAAACCCTCATGCCCCACGACCTTGTTAATCCAAAACCCGTGGCCACGGCCGTGAAGGATTTCTTCGCTAGCAGCCAGCTTTCCCAGTTCATGGACCAGACCAATCCGCTGAGCGAGATAACCCACAAGAGGAGACTCTCCGCCTTAGGGCCCGGTGGTCTCACGAGGGAAAGGGCAGGTTTCGAGGTGAGAGATGTTCACCCCACCCACTACGGCAGGATATGCCCGATTGAGACTCCTGAAGGCCCGAACATTGGCTTGATCGCATCTCTTTCTACTTACGCCAAGGTCAACGAATTTGGATTCATAGAGGCACCTTACAGGGAAGTGGTGAGCGGAAAGGTTACAGATAACATAAAATATCTCAGTGCCCTTGAGGAAGAGCAGTATTTTATCGCCCAGGCGAACGCACCTGTGGACAGGGAAGGTAACTTTCTTGCAGATCTTGTCTCCGCCCAGAAGGGCGGAGGATTCTACCTTATTACGCCCGAGCAAGTCGACTTCATGGATGTCTCCCCTAAACAACTTGTCAGTGCTTCGGCGGCGTTGATCCCCTTCTTGGAACATGATGATGCAAACCGCGCCCTCATGGGCTCAAACATGCAGCGACAGGCGGTACCTCTGGTGATTACGGAGGCCCCCTATGTCGGTACGGGCATGGAGAAGATTGTTGGAAGGGATTCCAGGGTGACCATCGCGGCTAAACACACCGGAGTGATCAAGAGCGTTGACGCCAACAGGATAATCCTCAAGTATGAGGAGAAGGGTGAGAACGACGATCCTATTACCAAAATAGACGTACACAATCTTCTGAAATTCAGAAGGTCGAACCAGGATACCTGCATCAATCAGAGGGTTATTGTCAAAGAAGGCGATTACGTAAAGAAAGGCGATGTCCTCGCGGACGGGCCGTCAACAGAGAGAGGGGAGCTCGCCCTTGGCAAGAATGTGATGGTGGCTTTCATGCCTTGGAGAGGATACAATTACGAGGATTCAGTACTCATAAACGAGCGCCTTGTAAAAGAAGATGTGTTGACCTCCATCCATATTGAAGAGTTAGAGTGCGTGCTCCGAGATACAAAGCTCGGCAAGGAAGAGGTGACGAGAGATATTCCAAACGTAGGTGAAGAGACACTCAAAGACCTCGACGAGAGCGGTATTGTAATGATAGGCGCTACCGTAAAACCAGGGGACATTCTGGTAGGAAAGGTGACCCCGAAAGGCGAGACCCAACTTACGCCGGAAGAGAAGCTGCTTCGCGCGATCTTCGGCGAAAAGGCAGGAGACGTGAAGGATACGTCACTACGGGTACCACATGGAATAGAAGGCATCGTGACGGATGTAAAAGTATTGTCCCGGAGAGGCATAGACAAAGATGACAGAAGTAAAGATATTGAAGACAAAGAGATATCCAACATATTGAAAGACCAGGAAGACCAGATAAAGATCATCCTTGAGGGCGCCAGGGACAAAATAAGAAACCTTCTCTTGAGCGAGACCGCTTCCAAGGACATCAAGGATGAGAAAGGTAAGGCCTTTATCAGGAAAGGCGAGCCGTTTACAAGAGAGAAGATCGACAGTGTCCGTCTTGACAGGTTCTCGGAGATAGATTTCGGGAACGACGAGATATCAGCGAAGGTCTCCAAAATTATGGACAGCAAGGGCAACCAGATAGAGGTCATAAGGCTTTATTACGAGGATAAAATAAACAAGATCAAGAAGGGTGATGAACTTCCCCCTGGCGTGATTAAGACGATCAAAGTGTATGTGGCCATGAAGAGAAAGATCGCCGTGGGCGACAAGATATCGGGCCGCCACGGTAACAAGGGAATCGTCTCCGTGATTCTTCCTGAGGAAGATATGCCGTTCATGGAAGATGGAACCCCTATCGACATTGTACTTAATCCTCTTGGTGTGCCGTCCCGTATGAATGCGGGGCAGATCCTTGAATCCCATCTCGGGTGGGCCGCCAAGGAATTGGGCAAGCGGGTCGGGGAAATGATCGACAATTACTACAAGTGCACATGCTCCCCGGACGTGATAAAAGGATACCTCCATAAAATATTCGACAATAATGAGTTGATAGGCTTTGTTGAAAAACTGTCCGACGAGGACATAATTAATCTTGGCGAGCAGATGAGAAACGGCGTACACATAGCTGTGCCAGTATTTGACGGCGCCAAGGAAGAGGAAATTCACGAGCTTTTCAGGGTTGCCGGGATGCCCGACAGCAGGCAGACCACACTCTACGACGGACGTACCGGTGTGCCTTTTCACCATCAGATTACCGTGGGTTTTATGTATTTCCTGAAACTGCACCACCTCGTCGATGACAAGATCCATGCCCGGTCCATCGGACCGTACTCCCTCGTAACCCAGCAGCCTCTCGGAGGGAAGGCTCAGTTTGGCGGCCAGAGACTCGGGGAGATGGAAGTGTGGGCCTTAGAAGGGTACGGAGCCGCGTATTCGCTGCAGGAGTTCCTCACCATCAAATCAGATGATGTGAACGGGAGAATAAGGGCGTATGAGGCGATCGTAAAGGGAGAGGATGTGCTGGAGCCGAGTTTGCCGGAATCGTTCAATGTTCTGGTAAAGGAACTGCAAAGCTTATGTATAAATGTGGACCTCATGAAAGAGGAATAGGAGGGCATAACATTGGACGACTATTTTAAGGTATTTGACAAACAAAAAGACCCGTTAAGTTATGCAGCTATTAAGATATCGCTCGCATCTCCGGAACTGATAGAAAAGTGGTCATGCGGAGAGGTAAAAAAGCCGGAAACGATAAACTACCGTACCTTTAAGCCCGAGCGGGATGGACTTTTCTGCGCCAAGATTTTTGGGCCTGTAAAAGACTATGAGTGCGTTTGTGGAAAATACAAACGGATGAAGCACCGGGGTATAATCTGCGAGAAGTGCGGTGTGGAAGTAATCCAATCGAAAGTGAGAAGAGAAAGGATGGGCCACATACGGCTAGCCTGTCCCGTAGCCCATATCTGGTTTTTAAAAAGCATGCCGAGCAAAATCGGGACGCTCCTTGAACTGACCATCAAAGAAGTGGAGAGGGTACTCTATTTCGAACAGTACATCGTCATTGAGCCGGGCGATTCTCCCTATGAATTTTGTGAGCTGATAAGTGAGGAGAAGTATCTGGAAGGAAGGGAAAAGTACGGTGTTTCCTTTGTGGGAGGCATCGGAGCCGAGGCGATGAGAGAGTGCCTCAAGAAGATTGAGATAGATGACCTTACGACGAAGCTCCGGGAGGAGATGAGGGATACGGCGAGCGATGCAAAGAAGAAGAAGCTTGCTAGGAGACTGAAGGTAGTCGATGCCTTCAGGGTTTCAGGAGTGAGGCCGGAATGGATGATACTTGATATCATTCCTGTGTTGCCCCCGGAACTGAGACCTCTCGTGCCACTCGACGGCGGAAGGTTTGCGACTTCGGATTTGAATGATCTTTACAGAAGGGTCATAAACAGGAATAATCGGCTGAAGAGGCTCATGGAACTCAATGCGCCGGAGATTATCATCAGAAACGAAAAACGTATGCTCCAGGAAGCCGTGGATGCCCTCTTCGACAACTCGAAGAGGGGCAGAGTCGTGACCGGTGCGAGCAAGAGGCCGCTTAAATCCTTAAGCGATATGCTAAGAGGAAAACAGGGTAGATTCCGCCAGAATCTCCTCGGAAAAAGGGTGGACTACTCCGGCAGGTCCGTCATCGTGGTAGGGCCGGAGCTTCGGCTCCATCAGTGTGGCCTTCCCAAATATATGGCCCTTGAGTTATTCAAACCCTTCGTTTACAACGGCCTTATTCAGAAAGGGTTCGCCACCACGATAAAGAACGCGAAAAAGATCGTGGAGAAGGAGAGACCGGAGGTATGGGACGTGCTTGAAGAAGTGATAAAGGAACACCCCGTGCTCCTGAACAGAGCCCCGACGCTTCACCGCCTCGGCATTCAGGCCTTTGAGCCCCAATTGATCGACGGAAAGGCGATACAACTCCACCCTCTCGTATGTCCAGCCTACAACGCGGATTTTGATGGCGATCAGATGGCAGTCCACGTGCCGCTTTCCATTGAGGCCCAGACTGAAGCGAGAGTTCTCATGATGTCGACGAATAATATCCTTTCCCCGGCAAGCGGAAAGCCTATCATCGTACCTACCCAGGACATCGTCCTCGGCCTCTATTATCTGACCATTGATCGGAAATACGTAAAGGGCGAGGGCAAAATATTTGCAGACCCAGAGGAAGTGATCATTGCCTATGATGCAGGAGAGGTGGATCTCCATGCGAAGATAAAAGTAAGAATAGATGGTGAGATTCTCGATACCACCACAGGCAGGGTAATGCTTCGGGATGTCGTTGAGAACGCCTTCATGGAACTTGAACCGGATCAGCGCTCCGGTATCATGAAGGACATGTGGCCCCTTATGAATCAGGTGATGGATAAAAAGACTATCGCAGGGCTCGTGGATAAGTGCTACCGTGAGGGCGGGGAGAAGGTGACCGTCATCCTCTCCGACAGGCTTAAAGATCTTGGGTATTACTACGCCACCTTAGGGGGCATCTCCATTAGCGTCGACGATATGAAGATCCCAACAAAGAAGAAGGACCTCATAGACCAGGCCAATAAAGAGGTCATTGATGTGCAAAGGCAGCATTCCGAAGGTCTTATAACGGACGGTGAACGATACAACAAAGTAATCGATATATGGGCGGATGTGACGGAGAGGATCGCCGACGAGCTCATGAAGGAACTCGGATCCGAGAAGGTAAAGAATTTCGAGGGCAAAACGGAATACCAGAATAGCTTGAACCCCATATTCATGATGGCCCACTCGGGCGCAAGAGGAAGTGCCCAGCAGATCAGACAGCTTGCAGGTATGAGGGGACTCATGGCCAAACCTTCCGGTGAGATCATTGAGACTCCGATCACAAGCAACTTCAGAGAAGGCCTTGATGTCCTCCAGTATTTTATATCAACCCATGGCGCCAGGAAAGGTCTTGCCGACACGGCTCTCAAGACGGCCAACTCGGGATATCTGACGAGGAGACTTGTGGACGCCGCGCAGGATGTGGTCGTATCTGAGACGGACTGTGGCACCTTTGATGGAATTGAAGTGAGTTCCCTCATTGAGGGAGGCGAAGTAATAGAACATCTCGGCACGAGGATCTTGGGCCGGGTGGTGCTTGAAGATCTCAAGGATCCCGACGGAGAGGTCATAGTCGCGAAGAATGAAGAGATACGAGAAGTCCACCTGAAAGCCATTGAGGACGCCGGGTACGAGAAGATAAAGATCCGATCCTCTCTCACATGTCGGTCCAAGAGAGGGGTATGTGTCCTATGTTATGGGAGAGATCTCTCCAGGGGGCGGCTCGTCAGCATCGGCGAAGCAGTGGGGATAGTGGCGGCCCAGTCCATCGGCGAGCCGGGAACACAGCTCACCATGAGGACATTCCATATTGGAGGCGCGGCATCACGGCGCGTGGAGCAATCCACTCTTGAGGCGCGAAATGAGGGACATCTCAAGCTGATAAACGTGAAAGCCGTCGTGAACAGAGATAATGTCACGGTGGTTATGAACAGGAACGGTGAGGTAGCCATCCTCGACGAAGCAGGAAGGGAAAGGGAGCGATATCCGGTCATATACGGTGCCAGACTCAAGGCGAATGACGGTGACTTTGTGAGGGAAGGACAGATTTTGGCGGAATGGGACCCCTATACAATCCCCATTCTCTCTGAGGAATCGGGTAAGATAAAGTTTGGCGATATCTCGGAAGGCGTAACCATGCAGGAGAGCAAGGACGAGCTTACGGGCCTTTCGTACAAGGTCATCATTGAACCGAAAGATGCTGACCTCAGGCCGCGCATATCCATAAAGGACGACAAGGGCAAAACAAAGGTCGTCTCGTCCAGCAACAGCCCCGCACGGTATATGCTGCCTGTGGGTGCACACATAGTGGTCAGCGAAGGAGACATAATTTTTGCCGGTGACGTCATATCGAAAATGCCTCGCGAGACCACGAAGACAAAAGACATCACTGGTGGTCTCCCAAGGGTTGCGGAACTTTTCGAAGCACGAAGACCGAAGGAAAATGCCATGGTCAGCGAAGTGAACGGTTTTGTCGAGTTCGGTAAGATGACCAAAGGCAAGAGAGAGATATTTGTGAAGCCCGAGAGGGGGGATGCAAGAAAATACAGCATTCCGAGAGGAAAACACATCATTGTCCACGAGGGCGATTATGTGAAAGCAGGCGAACCCCTCATGGACGGGCCGGTCAATCCGCACGATGTTTTGCGAATTAACGGCATTAAAGCTCTCCAGCGGTACCTGGTTGATGAGATTCAAGAGGTGTACCAGCTTCAGGGCGTGAAGATTAACGACAAGCACATTGAGGTCATCGTTCGGCAGATGCTGAAGAGGGTGCGAATAAAAGATGTAGGCGATACCAATTTTATTATCGACGAGCCGGTCGAGTGGTGGGTATTCGAGGAAGAAAACAGGCGAGTCATGGAGCAGGGAGGACGGCGGGCCGAGGCCGAGCCTTTATTCCTTGGCATCACGAAAGCGTCGCTCATTACCGATAGTTTTATATCCGCAGCGAGTTTCCAGGATACTACAAAGGTGCTGACGCAGGCATCCATTGAGGGACGGGTTGACTACCTGCGCGGTCTTAAAGAGAATGTTATTATGGGAAGAATCATTCCGGCGGGCACGGGCTACTCAAAGTACAGAAGTTACGAGATGACGTCCTTTGAAAAACCGGAGGAAGCGAAAGAAGGAGAATCTTTAGAGATTCAGGCTTCGTAGCTTCCGCTCCGCGATAGCAGCTTCTTCTGTTTTCGAAAAGAGTTCTATGACCTTCTTCAAGACGGTCATAGAACTCTTTTTATCTTTTGTGGCAGCGAACGCGTCGGCCTGGGAAAGGAGCGCCTTGGGGGTCATGGCGTTCTTTGGATATTTGTCGAACAGTTCCTGAAAGTAGAGTATTGCCTTGTCGTAATCCATGAGCACCATGTACGATTCCCCGAGCCAGAAGTAGGCGTTAGCTACGAGTGGCGACTTCGGATAGGTCTCCACGAAGCTCAGGAATTTCTGAGCCGAATCGTCGTAACTACCCTTCTGAAACATCTCGAAGGCTTCCATGTAAGGCGCTTCGTTCATCTCTTCCACGGTCTCAGGCGTTCCTTTCGGCATGGCAACAGTGGGGGCGGCGGAGGCTCCTGCCGGACCGCCTTTTTTCAAAGCCACGATCTCCCTCTTCGTTTCCACCCAATACGTATCAAGCTGGTGCTGCAATTCGTCCAGTTTTCCCAAGATCATCCTCATCTTATCTTCTCGCTCGTCGTTGGCGGCATTCAAATTGAACAGCTGCTTCCGTATGCTCTCCGCCTCCTTTGATAACTCGGCGCTTTTCTGGGCCGACTCAGCCTTGACCTGATTCAGTTCCTGATCGGTGGACGCAATGTTCCGCCTAAGCTGGCTCGTCTCATGGGCTGATGCGCACCCTGCTAAGATGAGAGAAAGACAAGTGATCGCGAATAATCTCATATCTTACTCCTTCTAATTGACATTAAAATGAACACGTCTGTTCAAGGCCCATGCTTCCTCAGTGCGAGTCTGATCAACCGGGACTTCTTTGCCATACGAAACGGCATTGATCTTATTTGTCTCGACTCCTGTTTTGACAAGGTACTCCTTTATTGCTTCGGAGCGTTTTTGGCCCAACACGAGGTTATACTCTTGGGTGCCTCTCTCGTCGCAATGACCTTCCACTGTGAGCTTCACGTTCCTGGTGCGGTTGAGCCACGCGCCTATATTTTTAAGCCTTGGGATATCTTCCGTTTTGATGGCGTAGCTGTCATAATCAAAGAGGATGTCTTGAAAGAGGGCTGATTTCTGCTCTCTTTCTCCGGCCTGGTCATGAACTCCGGCGCCGCGGCGCTGTCCGAGCAGTCGGTCTTTCTCGGCCCTAGCCAACTCTTCCTCTGAAATAACTCCTTCCCCTTCCTGATTGCTATGGTCCGTGATGACCTCATGAC
Organism: Syntrophobacterales bacterium; assembly: GCA_031274925.1. NCBI lineage: Bacteria > Pseudomonadati > Thermodesulfobacteriota > Syntrophobacteria > Syntrophobacterales > Syntrophobacterales bacterium. The sequence goes on from JAISPL010000004.1 coordinate 13,038, forward strand.
GTTGAGGCTCCTTAATCTCTCCCGACGATATGACCTTAGGGGTACCACATCCATAGACCATCAGCACCACAAGGAAGATGACCAAACCCGACCAGTATTTCATATAAAAACCTCCTTAAAAGTGATAAATGACTGCTCAATCAGGGTGCACCGCGCTGCGGCTACGGCATGAATTTTGGCTGCTCCCCGCCCCCTTCGATCAACTTCAGTACCCGTCGATTCTCGCCGTTGAAAAGCATCAGATTGATGGTAGACTTGCCCCCGCTCCTGGATGAGTAAATTATATATCTGCCACATGGAGAAAAGTAAGGCGAATCATTTACGGCGCCGTTTCCGTTGGTCAGCACTATCTGTTCCGAGCCGTCCGGTCTCATGGTGCATATCTCGAACGAGCCGTCAAGTTTGGACACGAATGCTATGCGATCCCCTTTAGGAGAAAAGGAGGGTGCAGAATTGTAATTTCCCGAGTAAGTGAGTCTCTTTGTCTCGCCGATACTCATATCCCTTATGAAAATCTGGGCCGAGCCGTACATGTCGGAGACAAAAACCATCTTTGAGCCGTCAGGCGAAACGGAGGGGGATGCCAGGATACCGTCCTTTTTCATAATGATCTTTTTTTCTCCTGTTTCAACATTGAGCGAGTAAATGGTGGAATACCTCCCAGATGTGTACGAAAAAACCAGCGTATTCGCGTTGAGCCAGTGGGAGCCAAGTTTCATTCCATCTTCTCTGTCGGCACGGATATCCCTGCTTCCCAACGAATCCATGATGAACAGATTCGGTTTTCCTTCTTTATAAGATGTATAAGCCACATATTTTCCTGTAGAAGAGACGGACGGGGAAAGAGTGATGCTCTTGAAGGAGGTCAGTTTTCTGTGGCTTGCGCCGTCGATATCCGCTGTGTATAGCTCTTTATTGAATCGCGATCCTGAGACGAAGAGGATTCGCGAGCTCATGATCCCTTTTTCACCGGTAGCCACTTGGATGATCTCGTCAGCGAGTCTGTGGATCACCCTTCTCCAGTCAATCGGCTCAGCTATATATCGTTTCGCAAGCATAAGAGAACCATCCATAGAGTCATACACCCATGCTTCCAGGGCGACCTTGTCTTCTTTGTTTGCGAGCCTTACCTTGCAGAGAAGCTCGACGCCTATGGACCGCCAGTTGCCGAAATTAATCTCTTCTTTGTCCACACCCTCATCGGTCAGTTCCTTGTCGAGCAACGATTTAGGCGCCACAATGAAAAACCCTGAAAGCTCAAGGTCCTTGTTAAGAAGCTCATTCATCTCCGTCTTTATGTTGTCCGGTCTTTCACCCTTGAAAGAAGGCACCGCAATGGTAAGGCGCTTGAATGATTTCCCGTATACATCAATTTGGACCTTCGCTTCCGCCAGAGATGCTGTGAAAACGAATGCTATGATTGCAAGAACCCATTTAAGACTTTTCATTCTTTCTCCATTTGTCTAGGATATTCAAAGAGGCTCCTCTTTGGTGTGGAGGATGATTTGCCTTTTTTGTAATCGCATAGAAAGACTTTTGCACCTGTCAAACCCTCTATTGCAAGGAGGCGTTTCAGATCGCCTGAAGCATAATCGTTGGCGGTCGTCGCCCGCGAAATACAGGCAATTCCATCCTGCATTTAACCGTCCCCTTCATGACCTTATTTCCCATAAGCTTGGCCACTGTTTTCAAATCCGGGATGGCGAATGATCTTTGCCTCTCAAAGGGCGTCCTCAAAGGTGTTCTTGTGGCTGATTCAGCCTCCCTGGAGATGAAAGTAGAATCCTTCAATCCTTCCCGGGGATCGTTTTTGCTATATGCACGGCGCTCTTCCTGACCCCCTGCCACGGCAGGGGGCAATGGCCATAGATGTCTCCTTTCTTGAATAGAGAAACTCTGACTCATATTTTAGAAGGATTGCCTCTGTTTTTGTGAGGGCCACGCTCCTCTTGGTCCGGTCGATCAGTCTGACCTGGAAGCATCTCTCAAGGTCTATGATCTGTTTGCTTACCATGGGATGGGCAAGATGCGTGGTCTTATCGGCCTCGGTAAAGCTCTTTAACTCATCCGCCTTCACGAATGTTTCCAAGTGATGAAGTTCCATTTTTAAAACATATTATATCAAACAGACCAATTCAAGTAAAATGAATGATATGTATGTGGGTGCTTGAGAGTGAGCGAAACCAAAGAGGGGTAAATATTTAAACTTGTTGGCTGATCTTAGGGTATTCTATTCGGTTGCCGATAATTGAAGTACGGTGGCGCCTATATGCCCTTACCCTTAAAACAGTCGGGACAACTTGTCCGCAGAGAAGGGGTGATACGGGAAGATCATGAGGCGACTGAAGGGAGTCCAGAAAATGTATTGTTGCGTATAGTCGAAAGAGAAAGAACATGTTTTTAATATAGATACTATTGTCGTTGTTGCCGGAGTGCTGGCAGGCTTAGCCTTGAAAGCGGACCCTTCCTGATTCTCGTGTAATGTGTGGAATTCATGATATAGGCGCCGTTGCCACTGGAGTCCTTCTTATCTTTTGTCCCGGCCAATCTCCTTAAAGAATATCTTGGCAAAAATTCTCACTTCCTCACATAAGATTCCAAGGTGAATAAACAGAATTGCCTTGATTTTTTGAAACTCATGTTTGAGACCTTCCGGGTAAGCAATAGAGATGTGCTTATTGCCCTCTGGCTCCCAAGGTTCCGGCATGGTCGGTCTGCCATGAATGAGTGACTCCTCTCCGTTGGCAATATTGGTGGGTATGACTTGGCCGGTGCTTGCGGGAAAATCTGCTGGAGGAGGCCAATGATTTGTTTAAGAGAAATCTCAAGAATCTGGAGACTGCCTATGAAAAAGCATTGGAATATTCAAAATATTTTCCCGTAGGGTTCGAAAACTTTTAGACGTTGGTTCCCCGGAGAGTGTACATGAGGATATCTAAAGTCTCCGCAATGTGATCCGCCGGGATAACCCATACCCCCCCAGAGATCTGAAACAGACACAAGCTACTGCAGTTTGTAGACGATGGGCAGGGTGACCGACACCACGTGATGAGCTACTTTCCTGTGGATTACGGTCTTTTCCACGCCTTCCTTCGCGCTTTGATCAAGGATTCTATGGCCGGAACCGCTTATCACCTTGATTTCCCCGGTGGCACCATTCTCAAGAACGATAAAAGAGAGGAGTACCTTTCCTTCTATGCCCATTCTCCTTGCCTTTTCAGGGTAGACAATGTTCCTTCTGACCATGTCTCGGATATAGTAATAATTGCTTCCTCCTTCAAGTCTTCCGCCCGTACCCTGTCCTGCGGTCCCTTCTGTCCCATAGCCGCCGCCGGTCTCCACGGAGAGGCTTTCACCCTGTTCCTCACGTCCTCCAGCAGTCTGCCTGTCTCCTGTCTCCTCCGCAGAAGCAGGTATAGACGGGGATTGGTGGGTCAGGACCTTTACACGCCTTTCTGGCTGAGCAGTCTCTGAAGGCACAGGACCTGCAACCAATGATTTCTGTTCCAACCCGGTCTTAATTGTCTTGCCTGCGAGTCTTGGCTTATCTCCACCTCTTTCTCTCTTGTCGTTTTGACCGGACAGGTGCTTCCCCACCTCTTCCGGGCCTTCCATGAGCGTAAGGTCAGCCACGATGATTTCCGGAAGTCTGAGTGGGCTGGCCGACACGTACGCAAAAAACAGCACCATACAGAGGTGCAGGGCAATAGACAATGTGAAAGCGGAATGGAAGCCTCTTATTTTGACTGTCATGATTCCTTAAAATGTAACATCAACTTTAATCTCTCCGGGTCTAATTCCCCACCTCTTGGGGCGCTTGCCTAATAGTCAGTCTTAACCCGGGATATCCCGCCGCTTGCGGCGGGGAGGTTCATTTGATAATCTTCGCTAACAAATTTACAGCAAAGACAGAGGCTTGTCAAAGAGCATGGAAGTTTTGAAAAGACAGGTTTAGTTGTATTCTTACTCATGTGTCAGATTAGTAGACTATTCTGACGGAATTGTATATAATTTCTGACAGTTTCGTCAGGATGGCAAGAGTCACTCCTTGTAACATATTGATTTTACTATGATTATATCCAAGGCATAATTCTTGCCTATCATAATTGCCATACCGTAAAGAGCCTGACAGTTAGAAGTTTTGAAAGCGGGGCATGCCGAGGGATGGTTTGGAGACTGGTCTTCAGGAAACCAGAGACTTGCCTGGTGAAGCATTGCGTATGGCGATCGTATCCTGATGAGGAAGACAAATGAGCGAGAGCGGAAACGTAAGGACATGCAAGATAGGAGTTTACATTTGCAATTGCGGCGCAAATGTTGGACCGGTTGCGGATGTGCATTCTATCTCCGAGTTCGCTTTGACTCTCCCCGGAGTGGCACTTGTAAGAGAGCAGCAGTACATATGTGCTGAGGGGGGGCAGCAAATGATCCGCCAGGACATCCCTGTTTTTTTTCTTGACCGGATACTTGTTGTGGCGTGTTCTCCACAGACCTACCGGATGGCCATATTGGATGCAACCGGAAGGGCGGGCATGAACCCATTCTATGTTGCCATGGTGAATATTTGGGGTCTCAGCACCGAGACAGGAATGCACTTGGTAAAAGCTACAGCCGCGCGCCTGACAAGGATGGAGGACCTTCTGTTGCGCAACAAGCCGGTGATACCGGCTGCCGTGGTGGTAGCTGGCGATGCGGCGGGGATTGAGTCCGCACGGAATATTGCAGATGACGGTTATAAGGTTTATCTGGTGGTGAGGCAGCCCTGGGTGGCCGGACCCGAGATTCAGACCACCGGAAGCTGTTCTCTCCCTTTCAACCCGGAGTGTACCGAGTGTTGGATAGGTCCGGAGAATGTGATAGACGCCTGCCGACATCCTAATATCACTCTTCTTACGTGCAATGAGTCAGATTCTAGGGTGGTGCTTATAGAAGATGTGTAACGGCCCGAGTTTTTAGTGCTTGGGTTTTTGTAATAGTAATTATAGTAATGTAATAAAGAAGTGAACGGTGTCAGCTTCGCCATCCCTAAAAGTGGCGGAGAAAAGAGCCGTCTCATATTGGATCCAGCAGGAGGCGCTGACATGTTGCATATCATTGTATGTATTAAAATGGTTCCGGACACGACACAGGTCAAGATTGACCCGGTCACGAACACACTGGTGCGGGATGGTATCCCGTTCATAACTAATCCTTTTGACACCCCTGCGATTGAGGAGGCCCTGAAAATAAAGGATAAACATGGGGCAAAAGTAACCATTCTCTCTATGGGACCGCCTACCGCCGACGCCGTCATACGTAAAGCAATCGCCATGGGTGCCGATGAAGGCATTCTCGTGAGTGACAGGGTTTTTGGAGGCGCCGATACGCTCGCTACAAGCAAAGTGCTTGCCCATGCGATAAGCGAGTTATCCAAAACGCACACGGTAGACCTTGTGCTTTGCGGCCGGCAAACCATAGACGGGGATACTGCCCAGGTGGGTCCTGGGATTGCAACCAGATTGGGTTTTTCGCAGATTACGCTGGTTGATAAGGTAATTTCAGTGGACACCGTGGGAAAGAAGATAGTTGTGAGAAGGAAGACGGACGAGTGGCACGAGATTGTCGAAACCAAATGGCCTGCTCTGATCACTGTAGAAAGGGAAGCGAATACACCTCGATATCCCTCTACCCCTCGGCGGCTCTATGCTGAAGATGTGGATATTCCCGTATGGAATAATTATTTTTTCAGAATGGATCCAGAAACAATTGGTTTAAAGGGCTCTCCGACCTACGTAAAGCGCATTTTTGCGCCGGAGGCAAGAAAAGGTGAGATCTTCACAGGAAACGAGGAAAATCCTCAAGGGATGGCCAACGTAATCATGAAGAAACTTGCCGAATGGAAGGTGATTAATGTCGATCAAAGGTAACAAGAAAAAGGCAAAATGGCAGATCCGTCTTACTCCGGACAAGTGTATTGCCTGTGGGAAATGTGAGCCCGCCTGCCCAGCAGATGCGGTGGAGTATGACGCAAAAGGTGTGCCGATCATTGATCTGGAAAAGTGTACCGGCTGCAAAAAATGCGTAAAGATGTGTCCTGCCGAATGTCTTGAGGCATTGCCCATTCAAGGAGAAGAGTCAGCGGCTGCAGCTGCCGAAGAAGAGAGCGAGACCGAGGAGATAGCCGTATCCGCAAGCGAGTCTTGGAAAGGGGTGTGGGTATTTGTCGAGCTTCAGGACGGACAAGTAAACCAGGTCTCCTGGGAGTTGTTAGGTATAGGAAAGACGCTGGCTAATGACTTGGACGTGGATCTCTCGGCTGTTATTCTGGGTGACAAAGTGGAGCACTTTGTCATGACGGCTTTCGGATATGGGGCTGACAAGGTTTACCTGATTGACAACCCAACTCTGAAGCTCTATCGGACCAAACCTTACCTTGATAGTTTTGTCTATTTAGCCAACAAGTATCGTCCGGAGATTGTCCTTATAGGGGCTACACCGCAGGGAAGGGACCTGGCCGGGGCTATTTCGACCGTACTCAACACTGGACTTACCGCCGACTGTACGGGCCTTGGCATAGATAAAGACCGAAGGCTCTTGGAGCAGACCCGTCCCGCTTTCGGAGGCAACGTGATGGCCACGATTCTCACGGAGTACGCCCGCCCACAGATGGCGTCGGTCAGGCCGATGGTCATGCCCGTGCCGCCATTTCTGGAAGGGAAGGCGGGTGATCTTATCAGAGAATCAATTGTCCTGAATGAGGCAGACATTGCGACCAAAATTCTCGAAATGGCGCGGATAAATTCTGGAACAGATGGTGTGGATATCAGGACTACGAATATAATAGTGAGCGGCGGAAAAGGCATGTTGGAGAAGAAGAACTTTGCTTTGCTTGAGGATCTCGCCGGTATGCTGGGCGGGGTGGTAGGAGCGTCCAGGTGTGCGGTGGACGCGGGATGGATGTCGTACGATAGACAGGTAGGCCAGACAGGCAAAACGGTGCGTCCTAAGCTGTACATCGCGTGCGGGATTTCGGGAGCTATTCAGCATCTGGTAGGGATGCAAGATGCTGAACACATCATTGCCATCAACAAGGACAGGAATGCGCCCATATTTGAAGTCGCCCATGTGGGGATAGTGGGCGATGTATTTGAGATTATACCGAGCCTCCTTGAAGGCCTGAAGCACAAGGCTGGAGAGACCGGTCAGAAAATATAAAAGGGGTCTCCATGACAACACTCGAATCAATTATTTTTGCGGTGCTTCTGCTAATCTGCCTTGTCATATTTTTCAGGAGGCTTTATACGCTTCTGGCGCTGGTCTCTCTTGGAAAATGGGAAAATAGGTTTGATCATTTATGGCAGAGATTTAAAGGGATGGTCAGCTATGGTTTCTTTCAGAAACGTGTTATTGAAAGACCTTTTGGTTTCAACCATTTCTTTCTTTTCTGGGGTTTTGTGGTTTTGTTTCTCATAAACATGGAGTTTGTCATGACCGGCATATTTCCGAGGTTCTCCTTGGAGTTCATCGGGGACGGAGTTTACATGGCACTCAATTTCCTTGCTGATGTAATGTCGGCGGCGGTGTTGGTCGCTGTGATAATTGCCATCGCCAGGAGGACATTTTTTAAACCTCCCTATATAGAGGCTACCCCTGAAGCATACGTGATTCTCTCGTCTGTGGGTTTACTGATGATAGCCTTTTTTGGGATGAATGCGACGGAGATAGCCATAAATCCAGGGTCGCGCAGTTACATGCCGATCTCTTCGGTTTTGTCGGCTCTTATCTCCGCGAACATCTACCAGGACAGCTTAGGGCTGTTATCGCGAGTCTTCTGGTGGATACATGCGATCGTGTTTCTATTCTTTCTGGATTTCATTCCTTTCAGCAAGCATCTCCACATTCTCGCGTCTTTGCCCAACTGTTTTTTCCGGAGCCTATCATTTGTCAGTTCTCTGCCAAAGATGGTCTTCCGGGCAAACTCCACCTTCGGTGTCTCGAAGATAAACCAATTTTCTTGGAAAGATCTTCTTGATTTTCTGGCCTGCGCAGAGTGCGGGAGATGTCAGTCAGTCTGTCCCGCCAATGCGGTGGGCAAGGCATTGAGCCCCAAGAAAGTAGTTCTCCATGGCAAGAAGAATCTCTTTGAGAACGGTCCGAACATGATGGCGTCAAGACCGTCCGATACATTGGGAAGAGTCGAAGAGACTATTGAGGCAGCCGTGCCGATCATCGGAGACGGCGATGCGAGCATCTCTCCCGATGCACTGTGGGCATGTACCACATGCGGCGCTTGTATGGATGTGTGCCCGGTATTTATCGAGCATATCCCGAAGCTTCTCTGGATGAGAAGGCATCTTGTTATGGAGAAGGTTGAATTTCCTCATGAGCTTATCTCTTTCTTTGAAAATATGGAGCAGAGGTCCAACCCATGGGGCCTTGCCCCGTCCGACAGGGCAAAATGGGCGCAAAATCAGGCTGTGCCGCGCTTCTCCCAAGCGGAAGGGCATGAATACCTTTTGTATACCGGGTGTCTGGGGGCGTATGATTCCCGGGCAAAGAAGATAACCACCTCTCTCGTGGAAATTATGCGGGACGCCGGAATATCATTCGGCATCCTCGGCTCCGAAGAGATGTGTTGCGGTGACACCATGAGAAGGTTGGGTAACGAGTACGTCTTCGACAGAATGGCCCGTGAAAATGTGAGCCTGCTCAAAAAAATGGGGGTTCGCAAGATCGTTACCGCATGTCCGCATTGCTACAATACCCTCAAAAACGATTACCAGGAGTACGGAGCCGACTTTGATGTCTTTCACCACAGCGAGATATTAGACATAGTTGCAAAGAAAGGAACGTTCAAGCCTAATGGCGAGTTAAAGGATGAGCGTATAGTTATCCATGACTCATGCTATCTTGCCCGCTACAACAATATAATAGAGGAGCCGCGGCGCCTTATCCAGAGTTTGGCCGGCAAGCAGCCTATAGAAATGCAGAATAACGGACGAGACGGATTCTGCTGCGGCGCCGGTGGAGGGAGAATGTGGCTGGAAGAAACTCCTGACACCAGGGTGAACAGGGAGCGGACGAGAGAGGCGTTGAAGGAAAAACCCACGATTGTGGCCGTGTCCTGCCCGTTCTGTATGACCATGTTTGAGGATGGCCTGAAAGAAGACGACCCAACAGGGACTATAAGAGTAATGGATATCGGAGAACTTTTTCACGAAGGCATGACGAAGAAGACATGACCTGTAATGGTTGCAAGAGAAATGGAAGCAAAAAATGGACCAGTAAAGAGGTCTACTGGGGAAGTTTAAGCCGGAAGGGCCAGATGTGTGAGACATACGGTGATAGAGGATGCCGTTTCAGGAGGCGGCCAAGATGATGGAGAGCGCAGGCGTACGCCAACAACTATTCGGGGAACCATCTGGAAAGTATGAGGCGGAAGAGAAAAGAATGCGTTCTCAGTTTGGCGACCACGCCTCCTTAAGTCGCGGATCGGAAAAGAGTTTTGACCGCAGTTCGGAGACTGTGGCTGCGGTTATTCCTGATGATTTCATGACCCTCGTGAACAGAAACTACACTTATGAATTCGTAGGCGATGCCTACTGCAGTGTATTGGGAAGACTCAATCATGATGTAGTCAACAATTCCATTGAAGACGTGTGGGGAGAGGAAATCTTCGCCAAGGTCATAAAAAAATGTCTGGACAGATGTTTTAGGGGTGAAGAAGTTCACCAAGAAGGTTGGATTAATGTCCCTGGACAGGGACTAAGGTACCACCATGCTTCATATTACCCCTATTACAATGGCCAGGGCGGCATCACTCATGCGATTGTCGGCTTGTATGACGATACTGAACGCAAGGCCGAAGAAGAAACGCTTAAAAAAGGCGAAGCACATTTCAGAATGATGCTAAAATATATGCATTTCGGTGTATTTTCGTTTGATGTCGAAGGGCGGTTTACTTTTGTGAATGATGTGGTCGCCAAAAGAACGGGACGTCCCAGAGAGTGGTTCGCGGTAAGGAGCCTGTTCGATTTCGTGCGGCGCGAGGAAAGAGAGAAGGTGAGGCGCCATTTCGAGGCCTCCCTGCGAGGAGTCTTCGTGCCGCCATATGAATTTGCTTATTATGATGCCTCGGGAAACATTGTCTGGGTTGAGGTCAATACGACCCCAATTCGAGAATGGGGCAAGGTAACAGGGGTCTTGGGCGTACTGCTTGATATTACGAGGCGCAAGGAAACGGAACAGGCCCTTAAAGAAAGTGAAGAGAAATTTAGACTGCTCTTTGAAGATTTGAAGGACGCCATATTTATTGCAAACCAGAAAGGCTTTCTCACTGATGTCAACGGGTCGTTTTTGGATCTCTTCGGATATAAGAGAGAGGAAGCTATTGGTATGGATGTAGTCAATACATACGCAAACGCCGATGAAAGAAAGATGTGCGTAAGGGCAATCGAAGAAAAAGGTTTTGTGAAGGATTTTGAACTGAAACTCAAGAAAAGAGACGGATCCTTCATGAATTGCCTCCTTGCCGGAACAGCCCAACGCGATGCTTACGGAACCATCGTGAGGTATCAGGGTATTATAAGGGAAGTGAGTGAGCAGAAAAGAATTGAGTAGGCGTTGTTAGATAGTTAGCAGAAGTTGTCGAATATAGTCCAACGGATTTCCGATTGATCCTCCGGTTCGTAATCGACAAAATCACATAGTGACTTTATTGAAACAAAACGCTTGAACTGCCTAAACGGGGTCAGGCGAAATGAAGTAGTGGGGACTATATAAAGTCCCAGACAGCAGACGACTCCTTGTGGAGCCACAGACCCATTGTATCAAGGAAAAGATGATCGGATGCGGGAATACGGCACAATAAAGAAGAGAGGCGTCAGATTAAATCTGGAGAAGACAGATAATTAGGCCTATGGATTGTATTTTTGTTGGAAAAGACAATAAAACGTGCCATATTACCATTAACAATCCGTCCCCTTGGAGGTGATACGTGGATTACCCTGTGAGCTACGAAGCCTATTCTAGTAGCTTTCAAAATTATATCAGCCTGAGTCAGTTCTTTACCGAGCTGACTATGAAAATTTGCGGAAGCCTGGATATAGAAAAAGCGCTTTGTGAGTCTCTCCTGTATATCCGCAATGTCATGCCGGCCGATGAGATCGTGCTTACTTCCTATGACGCGGAACTTGGGGCCTTGGAGCTTGTTGCGACCGCCACAGTGGGCGGCGGTATCAGCCATTCTGAGAAGATTCATCTGTCGCAAAAGCAGAGAGAAGAAATTGAGCAGCCGGAGCGCCTGCCTCGGGTCAGGATTGCGGACTCCCGTCGTGACAGTTTTTTTCAACATGTGGCGAATCGCCTCAACTGGGAGCCTTCAGAAATTATGATCGGCAGACTCATACTGGAGGGTAAATACATAGGGGCTCTTGCCGTCCGTGCTGCAGGGAAAGAAAAATACAACGAATGGCATAAAGCTCTTTGGAAGATGCTAAACGAACCGGCTGCGATCGCCCTTGCCAACAGCAAGCGATACAGGGAGTTGGAAAGGCTGAAAGACCGCCTTGCCGGCGACAAACAGTATCTTCAAGACGAACTCAGGCGGACGTCTGGTGTGCAAGTGGTGGGAGCTTCCTTTGGTTTAAGAAGCGTTATGGAGCAGGTCCGTAAAGTAGCCACCCTACCCAGCGCCGTACTGTTGCATGGGGAGACAGGGACAGGCAAAGAAGTAATTGCTAATATGATCCATTATCTTTCGCAGCGCGCCGATGGACCTTTTGTGAAGATAAACTGCGGAGCTATCCCGGACAGCCTTATGGACAGCGAGCTCTTTGGTCACGAAAAAGGTGCGTTTACGGGGGCGCTGGCGCAGAAGCCCGGACGCTTCGAAAGGGCCAACGGGGGAACGATCTTCTTGGATGAAGTCAGCGAGTTAACGCTCCAGGCTCAAGTGAGACTCCTCCGGGTGATACAGGAAAAAGAGATTGAACGTATCGGCGGGACTACCACCATCAAGACCGATGTACGGATAATCTCGGCTACAAACAGAGATTTGGAGAAGCTCACCTTAACCGGAGAGTTTAGAAAAGATCTTTACTTTCGGCTGAAGGTATTCCCCATTTCTATTCCGCCGCTCCGAGAACGCAAGAATGATATACCGGAGCTGGCAAAATATTTTGTTTTGAAGAAATCCCAGGAAATGGCGCTTAGCAAGATGCCGACTCTCAGCCCTGGAGCGGTCGACACGCTCATGTCGTACGACTGGCCCGGAAATGTAAGGGAGCTTGAAAATACGGTGGAGCGGGCTATAATTCTATCCGGCGGTCTCCCGCTCCAGTTTGATGTCGTTCTCGGATCCGTATCAGCCCCGCCGCTTCCCCCCAGGACTTATCATGACGAGCAAGAGAGGCCGTTGGTTCACAAAGACGTAGAGAGAAGCCTTTTTTACCGTGCCCTGGAATCGTCTCGGGGTAAAATAGAAGGCCCTGGAGGGGCAGCCGAACTCGTTGGGCTTCCGCCGTGGACTCTTAGGCGTAAACTCAGAAAGTTGGGCATTGATTTTGGAAAAAGAAAGACGCCCTTCATCGGTGATGATGAAAAAGAATAAACTGCCCGGGCCCGGCTTCAGGTGTCTCAAGGGTAATCCGCCTTTCCTCGAAACCCTGCAGGGCCGGGCAGTTTTGCAAGAAGTTGGTCCTGACAAAATATTTACGGACCACACCCCCGGATAAGACATACATTATAAAGCTCTTGCTTATTAAGGATGCAAAAAAGCAGCATAACCAGGCAGAGAGAAGAATTTGACGCACTATGCATTCTTGCCTGCCGCCTTTAATTGATGCCTCGTCCGCCTCAAGCCTTTGAGCCTTTCTTATAAGCTACCGCCACACCGGAACTTCACCGCTTATCCTCTATCTTTTCACCCATCCTAGCGAAATCTCTTATATCCCGCTTGACGGATACACTTTTAAAATGAAGATGAACATGTCGTGCGGCCTTCTGGTGGCCTCTGGCCTCCGGAATACGGCAGGACCACGCCATGACGGACTTGAGTGACAGGACCCTCGTCGGCCGGAGCGTCCGGTAAATTGTGTTGAAGACTGCCTGGAATCCATGCAATAATAAATAACAAAGCGTAGCTGGTCTTCAAGGGAAGGAAGTGAGAATCTTCCGCTGTCCCGCAACTGTGAAGGTCAAGGCGGCACGCAGGGGCTTTACTGCCCTGCCACTGCCCTTAAAACGGGTGGGAAGGCGCGATAAGCCGCAATACCTGAGCCAGGAAACCTTGGATCGGTCTAAATTCACGTTAATCCTTACGAGGCATAAGGAGGGCACATGAGAAACGATCCACCTTAAATCCTTTTTTCATCACCAAAGCGATTCTGTATTTTACCCGCGTTGCCATGAAAAGGAGAAATTATGCGTACATCTGCTGTAATCGGTCTATCTTTATGTGTTTTGATCTTTTTGCCTTGCCCTGGTATTGCACAGCAGACCCCTTACAGGCTTGACGACATCGTCGTAACCGCCGCAAGGATGCCACAACCATTAATGGAAGTGCCTGCGAACGTCTCTATCGTCACGAAGGAAGACATTGAGGAGATGGGGGCGCTCACCGTTATTGATGTCTTCAAACAGGAACCGGGTGTTTTTACCTCTAACCTTACTAATAACCCTAAGTCCGCCCAGGTGGATATAAGGGGCTATGGCGAGGCTGCACCCCAGAATGTACTCTTTCTTGTTGACGGGAGGCGTATAAACAGCATAGATCTCTCCGGTACCGACCTTGCCCAGATTCCTATTGAGGCGATAGAGCGCGTCGAGATTTACAGAGGACCCGCGACGGTGCTTTACGGCGACAACGCTGTGGCTGGAGTAATAAACATTATTACAAAAAAGGGGGAGGGTAAGCCCGCATTCAAGGCAGGCGCGACGGCGGGAAGTCATGCCACCTATTCGTCCGCCATGAGCGCTTTCGGAAAAGAGGGTAAATTCAGCTACTACACCCTTGGATCGTCCTACAATACGGATGGATACAAGCAGAACAATAATCTCCAGATGAAGGATCTCTTTGGGAGCTTCACATTGGATGCGCTTGAGAACCTTTCTTTTTCCCTGAAAGCAGGATACCACAAAGACAGATATGGCCTGCCAGGGTCTTTGACCTATACAGACCTCGCGCACGGTCTATATAATCGCCGGAATTCCAAAACGCCTTTTGACCGGGGCTTTACCGAGGACAGCTTTACCGATCTCGGGGCGGATATAAAGCTTACCAGGGAGATAACCCTTTCGGTTTACGGCTCATACCGGGACCGGCGCAATCCGTATTACTATGAAGCATTCCTCTATGACGGAAGAAACACTACCCAGACATACGCATTTACCCCCAAGATAACCGTCAATACTCCGGTCTTCGGCCTCAAGAATTCACTCGTGGCCGGTTTTGACTATTACCATGTGCCTGCCGACATATCGGGTTTCAGTATCATTCCCTCTTATCGTATCAATTCCACGAGCAGGATCACGAGGACGGATAGAGCTTTCTATGTGAATGACGACTTTACACCAATCAAAGACCTGACCTTTGGCCTGGGATACCGGCTTCAGAAAGTAACCTATGACTTCGACTATAATGACAGCTGCGGTTTCATCAAACCTATCAATGTCACGGACCATGAGCAGAAAGACGCATACCGATTTTCTGCAAATTATCTCCTTGGCAAGAAGGGTAATATCTTCGTTACGTGGGCGAAAGGGTTCAGACTGCCCGCCACCGATGAGTTTTTTAATCCCTATAACACGCCTCCTGTCAATCCTAATCTCGCTGCCCAGGTCACGAAGGAACTGGATGCTGGCGTCAGGTACAATATTGCGGACTGGATCGGAGGGGGCGTCACCTATTTTCAGGCGAAAACAGATAACGAAATCTATTACAATCCCTACACCATTTTCAATGGCAACTATGACAAGACAAAACGACAGGGTGTAGAGGCCGCCCTGCATCTAACGTTCACGAAGAACCTGACCCTTGACCTGCTTTACTCATATACCGATGCAACATTCGGCGGAAGGGTTTTTGACGGCAACAGAATCCCGCTTGTGCCCAGAGATAAGTTTTCATCGAAACTTACTTACATATGGAGAGGTCTTACCGCCAACGCCATTTTGACATATTTAGGCCCTCGGTATCTCATAAGCGACCAGCAGAATCAGCTTCCCATGCTTCCAGGGACGACCCTTATTGACCTTAATGTGAAATACACGTTTAAAGGAACGCAGGCCTACTTCGGCATAAAGAATGTCACAGGGAAACGGTACAGCGAGTATGGGGCGGCAAGCTATACCTTTGGCGGCCTGCCGGTAAGAAACTTTTATCCCTCCGCCGAGAGGCAGTTTGTAGCAGGGTTGTCGTATGCTTTTTGAGAAGGCGGCCCCAATGGGCGCTGGGGCAGTCTCATTTCCCGTTCCGGCCGGGATGTCCCCGTCGTCGTGAAGGCAAGCCGTACGCCCAAATCCCATATTGACGAAGGTTTTCGGGGGTGGTAAAAATGGGAGTCCTGAGGCTCTGCGTGGGTGTCGGGCAAAAGGCAATTCATGAGGAGAGAAGAGAGGCGGCGGGGCGGCAGAGCCACTTTAGGGAAGTGTTTAAACAGTTTTCTGATATTTTCAGGAGGGATTACTTGGGCAGCAAAGCGCATGCGGCAGGTCTTTATGTGATGTTGTCTTTCATTTTCCTTATCATGTGCCTTGTGGCGGCCCTTGCCCGGTTTTCAGGCGCTTCCTCGCTCCCCCCGCAAAGGATAGTCTCTTTGGGCCCTGCCGTTACGGAAAAGCTGTACCTTCTGGGCCTGGAGAAGAACATCGCAGGTGTTACGGTCTATTGCCAAAGGCCCAAAGCGGCACTGGAAAAACCCAAGATCGGGACCGTGACCGGGATAAACGTGGAAAAAGTGGCAGCCCTAAAGCCCGATCTCGTTATTGCCACCTCCCTTACCGACCCCAGGTCAGTTAAAAAACTTAAAAACCTTGGGATCAAGGTAGCCGTCTTTGAAGAGCCTGAATCTTTCGATGAAATGAACGGGCAGTTCATAGAGATGGGCAGGCTCACGGGAAAGGAAAGGGAGGCAACGAAGATTGCCCGGACGAGCCTTGATAAAGTTAAGCGGATGCGAGCCGCGGCAAAAGAACTCACGAGACCCAAGGTCTTTCTTCAAATAGGAGCAAACCCTCTCTTTGCCGCCGCGAAAGAATCTCTTCTCAATGATTTTATCGAATTTTCCGATGGCGTCAATATCATTCAGGATGGCAAAGGAGGGCTTTTGAGCAGGGAACGTGTTCTTGCCGTTAATCCTGACGTCATCCTCATAGTCGCCATGGAAGGTGCTGTCGCAGAAAGCGAGAAAGTAAGGTGGCAGAGATTTGGCACAATGAAGGCTGTGAGGGACGGCGCGGTATACGTGATGGATCCGTACAAGATGTGCAGCCCCACCCCTGTTACCTTCGTTGAGGCCCTGGAGACCGTAGCGGGGCTACTTCACCCCGGACGCAGGGAAAGAGACAGACAGTAGTGAAAAGAAACATTCGATGGATCTTCGTGATCGCGGTCCTTTTTCTGGCGCTTGCCGGCGTATCTCTTCTCTCTCTGTGTACAGGAGCCGCAGCTATTCCGCCGGGACGGATCCTCACTATTCTGTTCACGGACGATGGAAGCACGTTCCGCAGTATTCTTGTCGATATACGCATTCCTCGGCTGATTCTCGGGTTTTCGGTGGGCGGGGCGCTGAGCCTCGCAGGAGTCATCCTTCAAGGGACGTTTCGGAACAATCTCGTCGAACCTTATACCTTAGGTATATCCGGTGGAGCAGCCTTGGGGGTTTCGGTGGCTGCCATTATGGGTCTTGGCCATATGTTAGGGGTATATGCCCAACCAGCCGCCGGATTTGCAGGCAGCCTCCTAGTGATCCTTTTTCTCTACCTCATGAACGCCAGTAGGGGGGCTTTAAAAGCCCCGAGCCTTCTCCTCACCGGGGTCATGGTGAGCTTCATATCATCTTCTTTTGTTCTCCTCATTATGTCTATTTCCAGGACAGAGCAACTCCATGATATCCTTTTCTGGATCATTGGTTCTCTCGGTGAAGCGGATTGGATCCTCGTGAAGTTCTCCCTGTTTGTGACCCTTTCCGGATTGGCAGTCTCCTATCTTTTCTGTGTTGACCTTAACGCCCTGGCTTTAGGGGAGGATGAGGCGCTACATCTTGGTGTCAACGTGGAGCGCACGAAACAGTCGGTTCTCGTCGTCGCGTCTCTCCTTGCCGGAGTGTCTGTATCTATTTCCGGGGTCATCGGTTTTGTGGGTCTCGTGGTTCCCCATTTTGTCAGGATGTGGGTGGGGGTAGACCACAGGATTGTTATGATCGCCTCATTTTTGTCGGGAGCCATCTTTCTGATCCTCTGCGATACTGCGGCCAAGACCCTTGTCATGCCAATGGAATTGCCGGTGGGGGTAATAACGGGAATCCTGGGCGGGATTCTTTTTATTTATGCCCTTACCAAAAAAGAGCTGTCTCTTGGGAGGCAGTAGATGCTCGAGATACGAAACCTCACGTGTGGATACGGGTCTGACCCGGTATTGAAGAATATAAGCGTAACGGTTAGGACCGGAGAATTCGTAACAATCATCGGACCCAATGGTTCCGGCAAGACCACGTTTATGAGGGCTGTCTCCAGAGTAATAAAGCCCGCCAATGGCCTCATTACTCTGGATGGCAGGAATGTGAGTGATTTCAGCTTCAAGGAGTTCGCCCGAATGGTCGCCGTTGCGGGCAATCTCCGGGATACGGATCTTCCCATGTCCGTTTTTGAGTTTGTGCTTCTGGGGAGGATACCTCACCTTAAGGGGTTGTCAGCGCTGGAGAACAGGACGGATTTCGCTCACGCCCATGACGCTATGGCCCTTACCGGGACTCTTGATCTTGGGAAGAGGTCCGTCAACAGTCTGAGCAGCGGAGAGAGGCAGATAGTTTTTATTGCCAGGGCGCTGGCACAGGAACCGCGCCTCCTTCTGCTTGACGAACCTACCAGTTACCTTGATATTACGCACCAGGCGAGAGTCATGGATCTGGTCAAAAAACTGAACAGTGAACAAAATCTGACCATCATTACCATCCTCCATGACCTCAATCTTGCTTCACATTATTGTGACAGGATTCTGCTCTTTAAGGATGGAACCTTAACCAGGGATGGTTCTCCCGGGGAAGTATTGACGAAGGAGATCTTAGAAGAGGTCTACAGGACGCCCGTCGTCATCCTCGAAAACCCCGCCACAGGAAGACCCTATGTGTGCCAATTACCCTCACCTCAGTAAATCACCGTTTCCTGTCAATTATGTCGCTCTTATCCTCCGCGTCCTATTTATCCCTCCCTCCATGGAAGAATTCCAGATATTTTTGCATCCAATATTCTTATGATTTTTGACGTTATTCCTTGACAATATCCGTCTGTTACAAATATACTAAATTTAAATGACAGCACCATAATTTTTCCCTCTGTATGAAACAACACAACATAACGTTCTACCCACACTGGCAACAAGGGGAGGCACTTTGCCTCTGAACCTGTCTCCAGGCATGCCCGTTGACGTCTCTTTGCTCCCCTTGCTTCCGGTAATGCGGCTATCTTCGACCCGCCGGAAGTGGCGTACCCCTATTCCGGGGACCACCGCTTGTCCCCTGAAGGTCGGCCTCTCATTAAGCGCATCAGAACCTTCCCTGGAGAACTTCTCTCCAGGGAAGGTTCTTTTTTTATATATCAAAAACAGGTGTATCGGCACGGTCTATGGCCGGGACGATGAAGATAGAACATTTCTCAAAATTAGCGGAGGGGCTACGATGGGGCGATGTGTGTCATATAAGCATATAGCCTGCGGCGGTGCTTTGCTGTACAGCGGGAAGTGTCAGAACGGACCCTGCCACGGGTTATCGCCGCCATCGGCGGCTATTACAGAGAGCCGGATCCGGTCTTTCCGTATGTCTCGGGCTTAAGGCAGACCGCCCGCCTTTTGCTGGCGGCATGTTTACCATTGCCCGTAAAAAGATTGTTGCACCTTTGGGCGATAAAGCAAGATTCATGGTAATACAGCTTCATCTAATTAAAAACTTTCAATAAAGGAAGATGGCGAGTGTTTGCCGCCAAGATATTTACAAAAGAATGTGAAGGCATCTACGATAGATACATAATGCGATTGATAACCCATTTTGATCTGCGCAATGAGATAACTGAATGGGTAAAAAGACGTAGTGGGTATATTGAAGTAGTGTTTCTTTGAAGGGTGATTACAAGAAATCAAAACACACATTATCCGAGACTTGCTTCCCGGAAAAGGAGATCTTAATTATGAAAAACAGAAAAAACATGTGCTTAGCCATACTCTTATCAGCTGTGCTTATGCTGACGCTGATGCCATTTATGGTAAGCGCAGATACAAAGCCGGAGATACAGGTGAGCGGGCCCATGCAGCAGGTAGAGCGGGTGCAACCACTACAACAAACAATACCACAAGTACCACTAACGACGGCGTTCACCGCCAAGGCTCTTGCAGGGGGCGTCGGAGGAAGCCACACTTCCCTCGCCCTTAAAGACGACGGTACGGTATGGGCCTGGGGATGGAATGCTTTTGGTCAGCTTGGCATAGGGACTGCCGTTGACTATCGCCCCACCCCCGTGCAGGTGAAGGGCCCGCTCGGCAAGGGTAATTTAACCGGTATTACGGCCCTGGTTGCAGGACACTATCATTCCCTCGCCCTTAAAGACGACGGTACGGTATGGGCCTGGGGATGGAACCATTGCGGTGAAATCGGCGACGGGACCAGTGAGTCTTGCAATTTCAAAATGCCCCTAGACCCGCCGCCCACTATTATTCGCCCCACCCCCGTGCAGGTGAAGGGCCCGCTCGGCAAGGGTAATTTAACCGGTATTACGGCCATTGCCGGGGGAGGCTGGCGCTCCCTCGCCCTTAAATACGACGGTACGGTGTGGACATGGGGATGGAATGGTTGGAGTACACTGGGCGACGGGACCAACGATAGCAAGCCTCACCCCACCCCCGTGCAGGTGAAGAATTTAACCGGTATCAAGGCCATTGCCGGGGGATACAATTATGTCCTTGTCCTTAAATACGACGGTACTGTGTGGGCATGGGGGCAGAATGATGGTTCCGGTGAACTGGGCGATGGGACCACTACTAATAGAAATACCCCCGTGCAGGTGAAGGGCAAAGACGGCGTGGGTTATTTAACTGGTATTACGGCTCTGGCTGCTGGTAGCAATCACTCCCTGGCAATAAAAAGCGACGGCTCGGTATGGGCATGGGGGTATAATCCTTGGGGTCAATTAGGCGATGGGACCAGTGGGTCCTCTAACAATCGCTCCACCCCCGTTGAGGTGAAGACGACCCTGATCATTCATCCCCTATCCGATAGAACTCCTTAAGCCTCATAATTGACGGTACGATGTGGACATGGAGGGATATAATGTTCAAGTCAGATAGGCTACGGGACCGCTGCTAATGGAAAAGGAGGTAAAGAATGAACATTATGCAGGACCTTATACCCGCGGGGCGGAGGAATAGACCCGGCAGGGCTAACCCCATGACGTTTATAACGATTCACAACACGGGCAACAGGTCAAAAGGTGCGGACGTGAAAAGCCACGCAGCGTACATCAAAGGCGAAAAAGCCACAAACGGACCCGTATCGTGGCATTACACAATGGACGAAAAGAACATATACCAGCACTTGCCCGACAATGAGGACGGCTTCCACGCCGGGGACGGAAACCGTAAAGGCATAGGTATTGAAATTTGCATGAACAGCGACGGCGATTTACAAGGCGCGACGGACATGGCGGCGGAGCTTACGGCGTATTTATGTAAGGAGCATAATATCCTTGTTGCAAATGTCGTACAACATAATCAGTGGAACAAGACGAAAGATTGTCCGCAGCTTTTACGCAGCGGCAGTTCCTACCCATGGGACGTGTTTATCAACAAAGTCGTGGCATTGTTAGGGATAAGCTCACCTGCGCGACCACCGCAAACGACAAAACAATATGGGACTTTCTCAAAAGCAAGGGGTTAAACGACTTTGCCGTGGCGGGTCTTATGGACAATCTATACGCCGAAAGCACGCTTTGTTTGACTTTGCGAAAGCAACGTGCTTGTCAATAGGCGACTTGACCATGCAGCTTGAATTCATGTGAAAGAACTGCAGGGTGGCGTTATGACCGCCCTTAGAGGCGCGAAAACTGTTCGTGAAGCGTCAAACGATACTTACGCAATACGAAAAACCAAAAGACAAAGGCGAGGAGGTAAAGAAGCAACGGGAGAAGTACGGGCAAGGCTACTTTGACAAATTCACGGACAAGCCCTCCGCGCCCACAGCCTTTAAGAAAGGGGACATAGTACAGTTTACGGGCGGCGAGTATGTATCAGCAGACGCCGCAAAAGCCGCCAACACGCGCCCCGCAAGCCGTTGCAAGGTAACCCAGACAGCAAGTAGCGGGAAATATCCGCTTCACCTTGTATCAGAGGACGGCGGCAAAGTATTTGGGTGGGTTGCCGCCGTGCATGTTTCGGCAATCGAACAAACCCCCACCGGAGCCGGGTCCCATTACGCCGTACACGGTCAGGGTAGATAAGGGGACAAGCTACCGCAAAGACGCAGGGGATAGCTTTGCCGTTGCGGGGACGATAAACGACAACGGCGTATATACCATTGTCGAGGAATTGACCGACACCACCGGGAAAAGGTGGGGTAAACTCAAAAGTGGCGCGGGGTGGTTGCATCTTTCCGCCGTTACGAAAATATAACTGTGTCCGATCCTGACACATGAAAACGCAAAAATGCCTGCCGCGGCCCTTGTTTTCGCTATCCCCGTCGGCTTGTGTCCCATTACGTGGTGTGAGAAAATGCCTGCCGAGGCTTAATCCGTACGGCGCCATATCGGTCCTGAGGCGGTTGACCGTATGCTCGAAAAAATAAGCAAGCCGCGATTAGAATGGGGGTGTTGCTGCACGGAATGATACCAAAATAACAATGTCAAGAAAGACAGCAGCCCGGGCCGCCCCGGGCATTGCCGGTCAATAAACTTCTATTTCACGATGTTCGACAGCACAAGGACTGTCGCGTACGGAAAAAGCATGAGAAGTATTATGGAAATTATGTAAGACGGGATATAGTAGAGACTCCCTCTGAACACGGTCCCCAAGGGGATGTCTTTTGCCATCCCCGCCACGACGTAACAGCAGATACCTATTGGGGGCATGATTGATCCCATGGTGGTGACAATACATATTACCTGGCCGAACCATATTGGGTCATATCCCATCTGCATGACGATAGGGTAGAATATGGGTAGTGAAACGAGAAGGAACGCGAGGGCATCCATAACACAGCCTCCTATAATGTAGCAGAGTATAATGATCCAGAAAAGCGCCCAGCCAGGAAGGGTGAGGCTTGATATCATGGATGCAGCCTCGTAAGGTAGACGTGTCACAGCTAAGAACCTGCCGAAGATGACAGCACCCGCCACTATTGTGAATACGAGACAGGAGATGCGGAGTGTATCCACAATTGAGGCGATAAAGCCTTCCCATGTAATTTTTTTCCGCACGAGGCACAGGACGAGCGCTATGGCGCAGCTTGCCGCCGCAGCTTCCGTCGCGGTGACCACTCCGGTGAAAAGGGCATACATGATGATTATAAAGAGAATCGTGATATCGATGAGGTCTGGAAGGGCTTTCAGTCTTTCCAGCCATGTGCTTTTTGGGCCTTTAGGTCCCCACTCCGGGTTCCGCCGGCATATATAGATCACGGTGGCCGCGATAAGGATGGTCAATATGGCGCTGGGGATCACATTCCCGAAGAAAAGCTTACCGATGGATTGCCCCGTATAGAGGCCATAGACCACAAGGACGATACTGGGTGGGATGAGAACGCCCAATGTTGCGCCAGCTGCTACCGAACCAGCGCTCAGTTGGGGATGGTAGTTGTACTTTTTCATCTCCGGTATGGCAATGGTGCTCATGGTGGCGGCGGTCGCAGTATTGGAGCCGCTGATTGCGGAAAAGATGGCGCATGCCATGATGGTCGTTATGGCAAGGCCGCCTTTATACTGGCCGAACCACTTGTAAGTCACCTTGTAGAGGCCGTTGCTATAGCCGCCGTAATGGGCAAACTCGCCTACCAGGATGAACATGGGGATTACGGTGAGACCGTAACTCGAGAAGATATTCCAGAGCTCCGTTCCTATCATGCCAAGGGCCGCCTTCATGGAGGTGACATACGCTACTCCTAAGAAACCGACAAGGGCCATGGTAAACCCTGCAGGTATTTTAAACAGGAACAGGATAGCGAACATAATGATGATGCCGTATATACCAACGATAGGTCCGTCCATCTAATTTTCCTCTTTCTTCTTAAATGTTTTAAGCAAATCAATGAGGAGCGTGAGAGACAACGTTCCGAAGCCCAGTGAGACGCAAAAAACAAAAGGATAGTATATGATCTTCATAGTTTCGGAGACTTCATGGGATTCCCATATCTTCATACCCCACACAAAGATCTGCCATGTTACAATTGAGAAGAATATGAGGGTCACGAAATAGTTGATGCGGTCAAGGAACCGGTTGAGCGGACCAGGAAATTTTTCGGTAAGAATGTCAACGACGATATGGTCTTTCTTTTTCTGGGTGTAACCGAGGGCAAAGGCGATCACCACCGCTCCCAAGAACGAGACGATCTCGTAAGCCCCCATGTAAGGCATGTGAAAAATACGGAGCACTACGTTGCTGGTGGCAAGGATCATGAGTCCCAGTACCGCGACGCCTCCCAGAATTAGAAAGAGCTTGTTGAGAAATATATTCAGCCTGTCAAGATGATTCATCGTTTTCTCCAAGTAAAAGATCGGCAAGGCGGGTGCCTTGGATAATGTCCGTTATGCCGCCCGTTTTGCCGCGCCTGTCATTTATTTACTTTCTCGTATTTTGCTTTCAAGAGATAGGTATCTTTCAATATTTGCTCTCCCGGAAGCCCCTGGCCCGTCACCCTCTTTGTGTAGTCGTCGACCATGGGTTTTAAGAGTTTCAGCATCTCGGTTCTGTCTGTCTTTGAAAATGTGATTACCTGGTGGTTGTACTTCTGCTTAGACCAGGCAAGGGACTCCTTTACATGGTTGTCCACATATTTTCCCGTCCATTCCGCCTGCTCCCTTCGTAAGTCGTCGATCACTTTCTTTACATCGGAAGGGAGAGAGTTCCATTTATCTTTATTCATCACCACCGCAAAGGAGGCGACAAAGAGGTTTGCCTCCGTGGCAAAGGGGCAATAAGCGGCAAAGTTGATGTCTTTCAATACCTCCAGGGAGGAGACGATTCCCTTCACCACACCCTTCTGTATCGCCTCAGGGGTCTCGGATTGAGGCATGGCGACAGGGATCCCCCCCAATCTTTTGATTACATCGGCGCCGGTACCCGATACCCTGAGTTCCATGCCTTTCAAATCCTTCAAGGACTTTGCCGGCTTACTTGTCATGATGTCTGCCGGAGGGCAGGTAAATAAGGTGATAATCTTCACCTTTTCAAATTCCTTGGGTTTATATTTCTCCACGAGATCGTATAATGTAAGGCTTGCCGCCTTCGCGGAGGCGAATCCCAGTGGAAGGTCAACTGCCTCCGAGATCGGGAAGCGACCCGGCTGGTAGCTCATGGCGAAGTTGCCGATATCGGCCATGCCGGTCAATACCCCGTCGAAGATATTCTTCGCAGGCAGGAGCGTGCTGCCGGGGAATGTTTGGACCTTCACCTTTCCGCCCGTTCTCTTTTCGACTTCTTTTGCCCATCTCTCCATCTGGACGCAGGGGAAGGTAGTGGCGGGAGGGAAGTTCGCATACTTCAGGGTGATGGTTTGGCTTTTCGCGGAAAAAGGACAGACGAGGAGGGAGACGGTGAAAAAAACAAAGAGAACGATGACAACTGTTAACTTCCTGCTGCTCATGGGGTACCCCCTTTAAATGTGATTATGGTACTGCTCATACCCTGGCCGCTCATGCACCTTTTCGGGGAATAGGCACGGCAGAGCGGCGAAGGCCTGTAATATAAAAATAAAAAAGGCCATGATACGACTCATGGCCTTTAAACAAAATCGGCCATGAACGGTGTGAAACCGTCCATGGCCAGATAATTACGGTCTCACACCTACAATATTTGCTGCCACCGCC
This sequence comes from Syntrophobacterales bacterium, assembly GCA_031274925.1. Classification (NCBI taxonomy): domain Bacteria; kingdom Pseudomonadati; phylum Thermodesulfobacteriota; class Syntrophobacteria; order Syntrophobacterales; species Syntrophobacterales bacterium. The sequence continues at coordinate 38,295 of JAISPL010000004.1, forward strand.
AGCTTAATTTGGATATAATTGTTGCGTTGATCATAGTAGTCATATAGCATGTAGGTAGCGCGAAGTCAAGTTATATAGATCCAAGCGCTTGGTTGAGGGAGTATTTTCGTTGACAATATACGATCTTTCCGCTTATAACAAAGCTCATGCCTGGGTGGCGGAACAGGTAGACGCAAGGGACTTAAAATCCCTCGGTCCTCGCGGCTGTACGGGTTCGATTCCCGTCCTAGGCATTTCAAGAGATAATTAAAAAATGCAATGAAGTTGGACCTTGTAAAATGCTGGTCCTTGTCATTATCTATGGGGAAGATAACCGTCGGATTATCAGGAGTGACAAATAATCGCCAAGACATAAGTGGTACATAGAAATCTATCCTGAGTTTTTGTTGACTTCTTGGGAATGGCGCCGCTTTCGCGGTAAACGTCAATTCACCATTGAAAACGGTGCCGCCAGAGGTACCCCCGCCTACTTCGCCAGGAGACGTATTCTATTGAGAGGCCGCGCCGCGCAAGGCTGGCATTTTGTCCAGTCCTAACACGGGATGTTCTTCTTGATTAGACCCGCAATGGGTATTCTAAAATGGTTATTGCGCTGAATTTTGGGTAAGATTTTTAGAGACGTCTTTTTTGCTTCCGCTCATAGTGAAGCGCCACTTGCAGAATAGCTTTTCGGGATGAGGGTCGGGAGGAGCAAAGATACATTCGACCTGAACGTTACTGTCAACCTCCTTAACGATACTCTCAAATTCACCCAAGTGCATATCCTTACAGTCATATTCTCCTACACCTTTTTTTAGCCGAGCCTCCTGAGAACTGCAATGGGGCGCCGACAGTATCACTTCTTCGTCTTTCTCCTCAATGTCAAATCCACTTATCAGCGACCAGGGAGAATACCTGAGGACTTTGGCGACGGCTTTCAGCCCTTTTTCCTCAATAGAGAACTTCTCTTTGATTTCCCGGGTCATGATCTTGCCCATCCTGTGCCACACTTCTTCGTTCATCCTGATTGCTGCATCGTAACCGTATGTATGTTCCACTCCGAGAAACCAGAACCCATCAACCCTTCTGAACGTGTTCAGCATAAACTCGACGTATAGCCACAGTTGTTCGTTATCAAATTGAAGTGTATTCATGGTATTCCCTCCTTATTTTACACATTATCATTGATTTACCTCGAAATGCAAAACTATTTGATGATAAAAAACGTTTTCACAGGTTGTGTGTCTTTGGTTCTATATGGAATAAAAACGCGAAGCTGCCGGCTTATTTGCTTGACTATTCTTGGTCGAAAAATGACTCCTATACACCAAACGGTATAGAAAAAAAGAGAGGAATTGAAAAGATGCAACCAACGTAAAAACGTCTCTTAAAATGTATCATGTTCTAAAAACAGTATCTTTGAAAGATTATGGTTTTCCTGGTGCGCGTCAGTCCGGGATCGGAAAGGTTGATATCCGGCCTGCTCAATGGGAGCCTTTAAGCAGTAAGCAACTCCATGGAATGTTAGAGCCTTGTTGTATGGAGAAATTGTCGGGTATATCAGTAATCCCATGAATAGGGCGCTCAGGGATTTTCTGTTTCACGAATGACGCAGGTGCCTATATCGGTATACCCTTGCTCTCGGGAAGATTGAAGTTCAATTGGGGGAATGGCGCAGGGGTAAAGGAGAGTAGAAATATAAGGAGGATCACAAAGGCAAGGGCCTTCCTCTGGCTGTCGAGTTCTGTTTCCATATCGGCAGGCTGAGGATGACGTCTGCCGAAGATAATGAGGAGTATGACGAGAAGGAGCCAGCCGGGATTATAAAAAATCGCGGTGAGTCCGAGGGCTATGACGACTGTTATGAAGATCCATTTGCTTTTTTCACCAAATACGGCGTAAAGCACATGCCCTCCGTCAAGTTGTCCTACGGGAAGGAGATTTAGGGCTGTGATGAAAAAGCCGACCCATCCCGCATACCCTATCGGGTGGAGTACCAGATCGTAGCCGGTAGGTATCTCGCCCACGATGAGATGTTGGAGGATCTGGAATATGAGAGGGTCGCCGAGTCGGACAAAGGGTGCGTCCGGAGCAACGATCTGAATCGTGGACCATTTGATACCCAGCATGGCAAAGGGGACTGCCGCGATAAAACCAGCCAGGGGGCCGGCGGCACCGATATCGAATAGAGCTCTTTTGTTTGTGATGGAGCCCTTCACCTTTATTATGGCGCCCAAGGTACCGAAGGGCGAGAGAGGGAAAGGGATGAAGTAGGGGAGGGTCGCGGGCATGCCGTAATGCCTGCTCATGAAGTAGTGACCCATCTCGTGGGAGAGGAGTATGGTCATGAGGGGAATGCTGTATGCGAGACCCTGCACGAAATAGGTGGAAGCTATGGTGAGGATAAAAAGTATGATTTTTACCATGCCTTAAGCCTCTATCAGTGCCTCTTCCATGAGGACGCGCTCATGCTTTGTGCCGCTTTTTATGGCCACGTCAAGAGCGGTCAACATATCTAAAAAGGCGATGAGGTCCTGTTTCGAGATTTGCTCACTTGTTTTGGAAAGTTTGAACGCATAATAGGGTTTCTGGAAAGGCAGATAGTGCTTCTTCTCCGAGGGCTTGATACCTGAACTGCCTTTCCATTTGGCGAACGTCTTTGAGAAGACCGAATACTCTTGGTTCGCGGTGAACACCTCCTCCATGTCCTTAGCGTGAATGAGAAGCCTTGTCTGCCTTACGAGGAAGCTGTGAATGGCGAGAACGTGAAGGCCGTTCCCCAGAAGGTTCTCGAATACCGCAAGGGCCTGTTTTTTGTCCTTCCTTGAGAAAGCGTCGAAAAGGGCAAACATGCTCTCCTCATGGGTCTCGGTTCCTACCGCGAGAATATCTTTCGACTTTATCTCGCCCCGTTCTCCCACATAGGAGACAAGTTTCATGACTTCCATGTCGATCATTGATTCGTCTTTGATCCTGTTGGTGAGTAGCTGCAGGGCCTGATGGGTCATCTTTTTTTCATATTTCCTGATGAGCAGCCGTACGCGCTCTTCAATGCGCCGTTCTTTCTTATGCTCCATGACGACCGTCTTGCCTTCAATAAGCCGATGACCGTCAGAAGGAGGGGAGGTGAGGTAGATGATGACGTGAACGCGTTCCTTCAGTGAGAGAAGCTGCTTTTTTACGTCGTGGACCAGTTCCTTGTCGGGGTCAATGACGACCAGGACGAATTCCGTATTAATGAAGAGAGCGGATGAGCGTTCAATGATGCGGTCGCGGGCATCCTTCCCACCGATTATCTCGACCTCGGGGTGCTCCGAACATTGCCGGGAAAGAGTATGGATGTCCTCCAGCGCGTTGTCTTTAGATCCGTGAGCGGTGATGATCTCCCGTTTTTGCGTACTGTCCAACATACCTTAAGTTACTATACCCCAATGTTTTTTTCAATAAACGACGACCCACGAAGGAGAGGACGGAAGATGTGAGATGGTCTGCAACTTTCGCCAAATGCCCCGGTTCACTCCACCGATTAGCTCGGTAAAATGTACCATAAAACGTAAATAATTAAATAGAAAATGCTCTAGAGATGGCTTCAAGAGAGTCCTGATTTGAACAGGACAACTTGACCCTTCAAAGATTTTGTCAACGACAGGTAAACCATATTATACTCTTTGCCGTGAAAGTGCTCCTCATACAACCGCCCATCGAGGATTTCTACGACACGTCCATACGGACTTATCCCTTGGCGCTCCTATATCTGGCTGTTAGGATTCGGGATATCTCGGATGTAATAGTGATGGATATGAGGACGGGGCACAGACGCGTGGTCCCTGGGATGCATCCTTTTCCCGACCTTGCGGACTATTACCGTGACGGGGTGCGTACGCCGTTTTCATTTTTCGGACGGTATTACCGGTTTGGCCTTGATAAGAACGAGATAAAGAAGGAGATTGCAAAGGAAAAACCTGATGTGGTCTCCATATCTTCCCTGTTTACCACCTACTCTCTTGAAGCCATTGAGGTCGCGAGGCTTGCCAAAGAGGTGGACCGAGGGATTGTAACGGTCATGGGAGGAATCCACCCTACCCTTTTTCCCCGCCATGTGCTTGAGTCCGCATCGGTTGACTATGTGATAAGAGGAGAAGGGGAGACCCCGCTTTTTGAGCTGCTAACGGCACTTTCCCGGGGTGTGGCCGGTAAAGATCTCACCATCAATGGCCTTTGCTTCAAGGAAGGGGGTGGTTTCCGCATTTCCGAACCCAACATTGAAGAGGATATCGACATGATACCGGACCGCGGATTCCTTGATCCTGCCAAATATCGGATTGGCAGGAAGAATTACTCTTTCCTGTTGACATCAAGAGGCTGTCCGTTTCACTGCTCCTTTTGCGGCCGACCATCCATCCCTTACAGGAAAAGGAGTCTTGGGAGTATTGAAGAGGAGATCGGGGTTTTCAAGGATCTCGGCATTGGCGCTGTCGATTTCGAGGATGACATGCTGAATCTCGATCCTTACTTTTTCAGGCATGTTCTGGATCTCCTCAATGGCAAGGGATTTACCCTCTCCGCCATGAATGGAATCTATACCGGAAACTTGGACACGACTGCCTTGAAGAGAATGTACGAGGCGGGGTTCCGGAGGCTCAATTTTTCCCTCGTGGATATCTCAAAACCGGTCATGGAGAGGCAAAAAAGGCTCTTCCCCTGGAATTTCCTTTCCCTCCTGCCCTGGCTCGAAGATTCTCCTTATCTCGTTGAGACTCATTTTATCATCGGCCTTCCCGATCAAACGCCAGGGGAAATTCTAGAGACCCTGATCTTCCTCATGGGCAAGCGGCTCCTTCCGGGGCCCAGCATATTCTATCTCGCGCCTGGGAGTCCTATTTTCGACGAAACCGTAGGGCTTAATTGGGAGGACAGGGTGAGATCCCTGAGATCAAGTGCAATGTTCCCCGTAAATCCGCTCATTCCGAGGGATACGCTCTTTACCTTTATGAAACTCACAAGATTTATCAACTACGTGAAAAATCTGGCCGACTTGGAGCCGGGGGTAAAGAGGCTCTCGGATCTTGCAGGGCGCCTGCCGGCGGGAGTGAGTCCTATTGACTGGGAGATCGTATCCACCCTAGTCAGAGAAAGAAGGTTCGTCTCTTATGATCCTGGACGAAGGCAGTTTCAGGAAGAGCCTCAGGACGCCTCCTTAGTGAAGCGTTTTTTTGAGCAGTCCAAAGGACTGGCAGTCAGAGGATTTAGAACTTCCCATTCTCTTAAGATGGACTGATGGGACCGGGCCGAGTTGGTTATTGACGGGTCAGAAGTCAGACTGTGATTATTCTTGAATTTTGGAATAAAAACAAATATAAAGATTTGGTAAGCGCGAAGCAGAAATTGGTGGCTAAAAGGAGAGTGTATGAGGATGAGTAGGCGGACCGGAGTCTCGTGGGTAGTTGCCGTGGCCATCGTTATATCGCTCCTATATCTTGCTGGGTGCCAGGGGGGAAAGAACGACTCCCTTGAGAATATAAAAAAGGCAGGGCATATAAGGATCGCAATGGGCCTTGGTTACCCGCCTTTTTGTTACTACAACGCAAGGCAGGAGCTTGCCGGATTCGACGTGGGCGTGGCCAGAGAACTGGCTAAGAGAATGGGAGTCGATGCAAAATTAATAGCCGTGGATTCGCGGAATATAATCGGCAGACTGAATACGGGGGACTACGATACGATCTTGGGCAGTATGGCGATAACAGAGGAAAGGGCGAAACTGGTAGATTTTTCTATTCCCTACTACCATGCCAGGTCCCAGATTATGGTGTCAAAACATTCACCCTTCAAAACAATTAAAGACCTCAAAGGCAAGACCATCGGTGTAATGGAGGAATCAACCTTTAAGGACGATGCAGAAAAGTTAGGTGCGGGCTGCATCCGGCAATATAGGACCAACAACGACGCTCTCGCGGCTCTGGAGAAAAGAGAGGTCGATGCGGTTGTCACCGACGATGTCGTCGGTATGTACGGAAAAAATAGAATAGGTTTTAAGATTGAAAACTTGGGCGATACCTTGAGCTATAATCAGATTGCCATAGCGGTGCGTAAAGGGGACGTCTCTCTTCTAAGGAAGATTAACGCCGTAATTGGGGAAATGCGAACGGACGGTACCATTGGGCAACTCGTGGAGAGGATCTCCCATAAACATGATGAGCCGACTTTGCCGCTAAAATAGCCCTTGAGAGATGACTATAGTTTTTTGCCTATAGAAAATGCCTTTCCGAGGGGCGTGCCGATGCTGTAATACTGCCTTATATTGGGGAAAAAGACGAGAGGCCTCACCTTTTCTGGATCGGGGACCCCGCGGTCGTTGAGCACCGACTCATCCGCAATGATATCCACAATTTCTCCGATAAACTGGGTATGCAACCCTATCTCAATGGTATGGATGAGCCTGCACTGAAGGGCAAAGGGAAGTTCCAGCACATAGGGTGCGTCAACTGCCTCACTCCTCACTGGAGTTAGTCCGGCTGCGGCGAATTTATCTGCTTTTTCCCCTGATGCGATGCCGAAATAGTCCGTCTCCTTCACGTAAGCCTCTGAGGCTATATTGACTGTGAATGCTTTCCTCTCGACAATACTGCCGTAGGTGTACGTTGCTTTCCTCAAAGAGATGCCGATGCACGGCGGGTCGGAGCAGCAGATGCCCGCCCACGCTGCGGTCATGACGTTGGCTTTCCCTTCCTTATCATAAGTGCCCACCACCACCGATGGAGTAGGGTAGAGTATCGTCTTCGCGCCTATTGATTTCTTCATCATTGCCTCCTGTGATTCTCGCGGCGTACCACAGACTTTTCACGTTTATTGATTCCGCAACTTGTTCACTATGCAACTGCATTTCCCTGACCCCTCCTGCGGAGAAAACCCATAATAGAAGGAGCCTAAGACGAAGTTCAACGACACCCTGAGTTTAATGACGGAGCGTCTCCGGCGGGGCCTCTTCTTTCGTCATTCGAATGAATTGTTACCTTTATACAGTTACGCAAATGATACACCAGGCAAGATAATAGAATGAATCAGTCCGTTAATCAATAAAAAGTATCGGTTAACTGCCTGGGCACGCCCTCTTCACAATATTTTATAATCTCTTCGCCGGTATCTCGCGTTCGGTCTTTATAATAGGTATATAAATAATCTTGCGAAAGAAGGAAAAAAGGATGGAAAAGATATGGGCATGACATTGGCGGCAGTATTGGAACATGCTCTTCTCGGCGCCTTGCATTTGCAGGATGCGGATGGGTTACGGTTATGGCGGCAGAGGGGACCATAAAACTGTTCTAACCGCAACGAGGACGCACATAGTATACATCCCCCATGCATAAATCTCCTTCATTGATCCGTGCCTCCGCGCCTGATTTCTGCGATTCCGTCTCGTCTTCTATAATTCTTGTGCTGTGGAGTCGAACAACTTCTTGTCGTAAGTCATGCGCGTCCCGTTGGCTTGGTTCCCTGCTTGGACGCTCCACGCACGATGCCATTGTGGACGAGGATAATTCTCATAGTGTCCGGATTGTGCCTGATTTTTATCTCCCTAACCCATTCATCTCCTATGAAATCTCTTGTGTTTTGTGCAGTATAGCCTTTATTTGCGAGAGCGTAGAAAGCCAATGTCAGGGCATTTGCGATACTCACGGGGTTTTGCAGTGAATTTTCGTAGCGGACGTTCGCGTGGTGTGGATTTCTCATGTGTTCCGTGACACAAGATAATAACAACTCGAGAACCACGGTCTTGACACAATTATGAACATATGATTATAATAATGTGTCAGTGCAGAAACAGAAAAAATTGTCTATAAACAGGAGGTTTTTGTATGAAAGTAGCCTTTGCGGTACAGAAAGATGAAGGAATGGAGAGTACGGTTTATAATCACTTCGGCTCGGCTCCGGCTTTTGTCACGATAGATACGGCGACGGAGCGGGTTGTTACTATCAGTAACGCAGATGTGAATCATGTTCACGGCGCATGCAATCCCATCATGGCAATCGGCGGCCAGGACGTAGACGCCGTAGTTGTAGGCGGGATCGGCGCAGGAGCAATTCGGGGGCTTAATTCCCGAGGCATCAGGGTATACGGGGCTGTAATGCCCACAGTGAAAGGCAACATGGAAATGTTGAAGGCGGGAGAACTTCCTGAATTGACCATGCAGCACGCATGTGGCGGGCATGGTGGCGGTTGCGCTCACTGAGAGCCGGCAAAGAACGGACGGTGTTTGCCCGGAGAACTCTTCGTTTAAACCGGGCATAAGCCGCATAACCATCTTAAAACTCCTCAAACGATACAGCATCAAACCTAGTATTCATTTAGCGCCCTTCTTTTTTCGGCATTTATTTATCAATGTGTCAAGCGGAATCCAGCTCTTTTGAAGTATCTTGCAGCTTTTTGGCTGGAATAAGCCTCAAGTTGTCTTGATTTAATCTTTTCCGAATGATACAAATTGAAAAACTTATATACTCTTTATTTGTTGTTTCAACCAAAGTTTACGGGGGATGATTTGGAGCATTTGTTGGCCCGGAATCCTTATTTGCCTTTCAGAGAGTTCCTTCTTCATATACAAACTGAGTATAAAAATAATAAAGACAGGAAAGATGAGACGTCCCGCAACTCATGTTTCATTGGCCCGTCGAATAAACGGGTGGTGTCTTATGGATAGACTGCATGCCCATACCCCGAACGATAAATGCGAATGGCATTATCTTGATCAACATCTGAAGGAGGTCGCAGAAAAAGCAAAAGAGTTCGCGGAGAAATTCGGCGCGGGAGAACTCGCGTACAATATTGGGCTGCTGCATGACCTCGGCAAGATCAATCCATGCTTTCAAGACTATCTTGACGCCTGCGCTAAAAAATTGCAGCACAAAAAGGTACCTCATTCCATATGGGGAGCCGCCCTAGTCTATCATTTCATCTGGAATATGCAGAAGGACCCCGAGGGATGGAAAGAGTTGTCTCTTGCAATCATGGGGCATCATGCCGGACTGTCCGACCTCGGGAATGCTGTAACCAAGCTTAGCGCGTTTCTAAAAGAAAGTCCCTCCTCTCTGGAACAGATGCAAAACGGCATAAAAACTCTAAAATTACCCCTCCAATCTTTCAGCCTCACCGGTAATGACGTAAACAACGCCTCAACAAGGCGGGAATTGTTTATTCGGATGCTCTTCTCGGCCCTGGTGGACGCAGATTATCTTAATACAGAGAAACATTTCAATCCCAAGCAGGCAAATATGCGTCAAGGGTGGCAGACACTTGATATGCTGTGGAAGAAACTTGAGACGACGCAACGTAAAATCCTTAACGACTCCACCCCGCTCAACCGAATTCGCAAAGAAGTATATGAGGCTTGCCTGAGTTCGGCAACTAGCGAACCAGGCATTTACAGTCTTACCGTGCCCACCGGCGGAGGAAAAACGCTAAGCGGGCTTGCCTTTGCCCTCAAACATGCCTCAATCCACAAACAAATGACACGAGTAATTGTAGCAATTCCATATACAAGTATTATTGACCAGACCGCGCAAGTGTACGGTGAAATTTTCGGGAACGACGCAGTGCTCGAACACCACTCTGCCATGGAAACATCAATAGACTCGGAAGACCGGAAGAAAGACCGCCAGGATGAACGTCAGGATGAACGTTCGGTCCGCCGCAACCTGGCGACGGAGAATTGGGACGCACATTTGATCGTAACAACAACGGTGCAGCTCTTTGAGAGTTTGTTTAGCAACAAGCCGTCCAAGGTACGGAAACTCCATCGCATTACCCGGTCTATCATAATTCTCGATGAGGTACAGACATTGCCTCTTGAGTTGTTGCGACCTACTCTGGATGTTGTGCGAGCCCTTGCTGCACCTGTTGAGAAAGGCGGATATGGCTCGACCGTAGTCCTTTGTACCGCAACGCAGCCTGCTTATGAAGATAGCGCATGGATTGAAGAACTCCATGGTGTGCCGGTTCATGAAATAGTCCCGCAATATCCTGACCATTTTGCAGTGCTGAAACGAGTTAAGTACGTATATTACCGCAGGCCTCTATCGTGGGGGCGTCTGGCCAGGAAAGTGAGCGGTGCTGCGCAAGCCATGGTGGTGCTCAATTCCCGCAAGGACGCCCTTGACCTGATAACCGCAATGAATGGCGTAGCCGATACCTTCCACCTCTCCACCCTTCTCTGTGGGGCCCATCGGAAGAAGACTCTTGAGGAGATCAAAAAGAGATTAAATCCTGAAGACCCTAAGCCGGTGCGCCTTATAAGTACCCAAGTCGTCGAAGCGGGAGTCAATTTGGATTTTCCTATAGTTTGCCGAGCCGTTGGCCCATTGGACCGGATAGTGCAGGCGGCAGGACGATGTAACAGGGAGAACTGCCATAAGAAGGGAAGGGTGTTTATTTTTGAGCCCAAAGAGGGGAGGGCGCCGAAGGGGCCCTACATGATAGGCATGGAACAAGCCAAATTACTGCTTCGTGAGAATTCCGCTGAACGACTGCATGACCCTGATCTATACAAACAGTATTTTAGTATGCTTTATAACCATTTCCGGAGAGAGGGATTAGACAAAAATGAGATTCAAAAATTTCGCGAAGACCTCAATTATCCGAAAACAGCGGAAAAGTACCGTTTAATCCCTAAGGAAACAGTAGCGGTGGTAGTGCCCTATGAAGACGCCATTGACCGGTTTGCAGCATGGGAGGCGGTTCCTAGTCGTGCTACCTGGAGGGCGCTCCAGCCGTATCTCGTAAACCTATATCGGCATGAAGTGGGGCAGAAGAAGGACTGGCTTGAGCAATGCGCGGAAGGGCTCTACCTGTGGAAAGGTAAGTACGACAAAAAAATAGGCATAATAGAAGGATATACTGACCCCAGCGACCTTATTGTGTAACGGGAGAATGACGTCGTCAACGTTTCACGACGGCATTCTCCTGCCCAACAAAAGAAATATTTCAATCCACGGCTGTTTCCGCCGCAACTTGGAATAGTCTAACCGAGGTAGTATTTAAAATCAAGGTTACTAAAAGTAATATAGCCCAACAAAAGAAATAAAGATTGACATTTTTTCACGCCTGTTGTATAGTTTTTCAAGAAAGTTGAAGCTAATGATTGTTTGTGACACATGGTTATGATGGAGCCTTCTGCATTTGCGAAATTTCGCCAGATCTCTAAGCTCTATCGGAAGTCAAAGTTAGTATGATTCGAATGCGCGAGCGGAGGGTCAAATGAGCCAGAACGATGAGCTAATTAAAATCAATGTCAGCGGCGAATATGCGTGTTTTTCCCGTCCGGAATTTAAGGTAGAGCGAGTTAGTTATCCGGTCATCACGCCAAGTGCGGCGCGTGGTGTTCTTGAAGCCATTTTCTGGAAACCGGAATTCAGATATGAGATCCGTAGGGTTGGCATATTAAAGTTAGGCAGTCAAACGGTAATTTTAAAGAACGAACTGGCGGACCGGCAAGGGAGCAAACCTTTTTATATAGAGGATGGACGTCAGCAACGCTCAAGCCTTATGTTGAAAAATGTTGCATACAGTATTGAGGCTGAAATACGGCTCCGGCCTCACTGTGTTGATTCGGTTTATAAATATATTGATCAGTTCCGCAGGCGTGTAGATAAGGGGCAGCATTATCATACACCTTATCTTGGCACACGGGAATGCGCTGCCTGTGTCATGCCTATGAGTAACGAAGAACCACCATATCTTGATTTGCCAGTTGGCACGATGCTTTTCGACATAGCTTTTGTTAAAAGTGTAGAAAGAGTTGAGATGGAGTTCAAGCGGCCCGGCAAAGAGAGCCCGGTGGGCGGATATGCTCAGGCGCTTTTCTTCTCAGCGGAGGTCAAGGGAGGGTGGCTTAACGTACCTAAGGACAGATATCGTGAACTTTATCATTTGGAGGGATGGAATGTTTAGGGCACTGGTAGACCTTGGGCATGATCTTGAACCGAAAGGCGTATTGCCTCATCCTGGTTTCTATTACTACAAAGAACCTGTCAAGTGGATAGTGCACCTATGGGAGGAAAGGGTGTACTTGGAAGAAACCCAGTTAAACCATCCGCGGCCGTTTAGCGGCCGGACTTCCGGGGTGGAGGCTCACCTGCTGATTGATGAAGCCGGATATGCGTTAGGCGTGAATAAAGATAAGAACGGGTTGGACAAGCGGGCTGATGAAAAGCACAAAGCGTTTTGCAAATTGCTCAGAAAATTTCAAGCATGGGAGGGTTTGAAAGACCCTGCTCTCAAGGAGGCCATGAACTGGTTGGATGCCGCGTTAAAACAGGGCAGATTGCGCCAGGACCCTCGATTAGGTGAAATCTTGACTAAGGATTGGCTCTCTTTTGTCCCGGGGGCAGGTCCCTTGTTGGGACAGCATCTGTTCGAACATGACGATGCCCGCCGATTCTGGACGGTTGAACTGCAGTCAAGAAGCACTCCAGGAGGAAAGAAGGACAAACGGCTGATACGGGGGCAATGCGCCGTATGTGGCAAAGAAGCAGCACTTTTAGGGAAGATCCCTGTGGGAGTTAAGCTGGTAGGGAATACACCCCTGCATTCGATCAATGCTGACGCCTTTGCATCTTTCATATCGGGGCCTGACGCCTTCAAAAAGGCTCACATCGGACTTTGTTTTGAATGCGGCGATACGGCCTCCAGAGCTTTCAATTATTTGAGTAATTCTGAACAACACCGACGCGTATTGGTTTTTGACAAGAAGAAAGATTCTCTGGCCAACCAGATCGCGTTGTTTTGGGTGAAAGATCGAGCCCCGGTTCAAGTTGGAGACAAGGTGTTCGACTTGAGCAGCCTGTCATCCGTTGACTTCGGAGCAGCGCTTGCCGGGATTCCGAAAGGACCGGCATCGGCGACCGTTTCACAGTTGTTGGAGTTGCTCAGGCTCCCGTGGTCTTCTGTGGATTCGAGTCTTAGCCTCAATGATTATGGTTTTTATTTGGGCATCCTCTCTCCCAATGTCGGCAGAATTGCCTTACGAGAATGGGTCGCAGTCTCCCTTGAGAAGGTCAAAAAGAACCTTGCGAAGTTTCTGGAGGCGTCTCGTATTGTTTCCGCTTGGGGAGAAGAAGCGCGGCCTCTTTCGATAGGCACATTGCTGCAGGCATTAGAAACAAAGAACCCGAATCTTACCCGGCAGCTTTTGCGGACCGCGTATCTTGGTTACGATCCCCCTGAGGAGTTGTGGGTTGCAGCTGTCAATCGGTTTCGCATACCAAATATCCTCCAGGACGCACGCGAAACTTGGAGATTACAAGTTTTGGCTTCATCAATCAAGCTTGGACTTTACTATAAAAAGGAGGTTGATTGTATGTATGAGTTAAATTCAGATCACCAAAACTCCGCTTATTTATGCGGGTGTCTGCTGGCCATTCTTGAAGAAGCCCAGCAGGTAGCGACTTTTCTTAAAATTGGAAAGCGTTTGGAAAGGACTGTCGTAAACAATTCTTACGGCGGTGCCTCAACGGCGCCTAAGGCAATCTTTGGACGGCTCATGAATGTGGCTTCTACAGCCCATCTTCCAGAGGTCGGCAGAAAATTGAATGAGTCGATAGAAAAAGTGATGTCCTCTATGGTTGAGGCTGGAGGTTTTCCGAAAATCCTGAATCTCGAAGGGCAAGCTGATTTTGCCTTGGGATTCTACCACCGGCGGGCCGCATTTCGGGCTAACCGTGAAAAAGAGAAAGATGAAGGAGAGAATCAATGAGCTATACTGATCCGACGAAGCGCCATGAGTTTGTTTTGTTGTTTGACGTAACGAACGGAAATCCGAACGGAGATCCTGACGCCGGAAACTTGCCCCGTGTGGATCCTGAAACCATGCATGGTCTGGTGACCGATGTCGCGCTTAAACGTAAGGTACGTGACTATCTTCAACTTACGCAAAACGTTTCCATTTTTATCCAAAGCAAAGTAGCGCTCAACACATTAAAAGAACAAGTTGCGGGCAAAGTGGAGCCTCCAATCAGCAAAGAAGAGAAGGAAGGTAAGAAAGTGATCCCCAGGCTTCAGTCTCAGTTGTGCAAGGAGTATTTCGATATTCGTATGTTCGGGGCTGTCCTCGCGACAGGTGAAAAGGATGCCCGGCTTAATGCGGGGCAGGTGCGCGGTCCGGCGCAATTCACTTTCGCACGGTCCATTAATCCGGTTTTACCTCTTGATTTGGCCATTACCAGACAGGCGCGTACTACAGAGGAAAGGATGGAAACCGGAACGACGGAAATGGGCCGTAAGACCCTAATACCTTACGGCCTTTACCGATCTCACGGTTATTTTAATCCGTTTTTAGCCAAAAATACCGGTGTGGACACTGATGATTTGATGGCTCTATGGAGTGCCCTTGCAAACCTTTTCGACTTTGATCGTTCGGCAGCGCGGGCAGAAATGGCGGTGCGAGGTCTTTGGGTCTATACTCACGATAACGAGAAGGGCAATGCTCCCGCTCACAGACTTTTTGAACTGATTAAAACCCCTGCCATTGAGAGATCGCCACGGTCTTTTGAAGATTATGCTGAAGTTATTAGGTTTCCTAAGGATGGTCCACTTGATGATCAAGGATTCCCTGGTGTGGCGTTGAAGCGATTGGTTTAGGGCGGGCGCTAGGGTATTAAGCTTAGAAGGGAATCCTTGTCTCCTCTTACGGAGGTTATTGTGATTACTGTCGCAATAGGATGGCGGAAATTGTCTTCAACGCCGTGGTTTTCTTTTGCGACTGGGTTTGTGGGCAGGCGGTTGCGAACTCCATGACCAGATTATATAAGAGGCTTATATCGGCAAGTAGAATATCGTGAGGGGAGCGTGGCTTCTTGTGTTTCGAAAAAGACGGAATTTAAACTCATCGGAGCGGTCAGGGCGAGTTTGTGATGAATTGTTCCTTGATTTTCAGGATTATTTAGGGTAGCGAGGATTCGCTCTTTTGGGAAAAGGTGATGGCAAAGTAAAGGAAAGCAGAAGGGATGAGTGGCGTATAAGGCGGATAAGTCCTATTTGGTCGAAATGACCTATTTTTAGAGCCAGCTCCCTAAAATCGCCGCAAACATCATAGTCTGTGTGGTATACTAAAAAGACTGTCTTCTTGACCGACAGTTAAAAATTTTGAAAAAGGATTTACTGGAAGAGAGCGGTTTCTTCATGGAGATACTCTATTGCATCCACCCACAGGCTCGCGGTGACAGGAGAAGAAAGTGACCATTTACGCCGAAGAAGACCTCATAATGATTTCTGCGTTGCAGCACTATATTTTTTGCCCACGGCAGTGCGCATTGATCCACACGGAGCAGGCGTGGGCGGAGAATCGATTCACCGCTGAAGGACGGATCATGCATGAGCGCGTCCATGATGAGGGAAGCGAGTCGAGAGGCAGCGTCAGGATTGCGAGAGGGGTTCCGCTTCGCTCTATGCGTCTCGGGTTGGTCGGCATCGCTGACGTCGTCGAGTTTCACCTCGGATCCGGGGAATATTGGCAACCGTTTCCGGTTGAGTACAAGCGTGGCAAGCCGAAGATGGACCATTCCGACATAATCCAACTATGCGCCCAGGCGGTATGCCTCGAAGAAATGCTGAACGTAGAGGTCCTGAAAGGTGCGCTGTTCTACGGCAGGACGAGGCGACGCCATGACGTGGCCTTTGATGATACGTTGCGAGCCGAACTGGAAGAGACAGCCCTACGGGTCCGGGAACTAATTGAAACAAAGAAGACTCCGGAGCCAATCTATACCAAAAAGTGCGACAACTGTTCACTTCTTGCCGAATGCTTGCCTAAGACACTCACAAGGCGTAAATCCGCAGAGCGGTATCTGTCCGGAGTTTTGAAAAGTATATGAAAAAGCACCTCAACACACTTTTTGTTACGACCCAGGGCGCTTATCTCTCGAAGGAGGGTGAAACCATTGCGGTGCGGATTGAAG